>JBGTRS010000143.1:6182-9964 GCA_041940665.1 Pyrinomonadaceae bacterium
TTGTCGTCCTGTGATTCGATCTCGCGGTAGGCCAGCGGTTTGGTTTCGCGGAAGGTCGAAACCGATTTGCCGACATTCTTGCCCGTAACCTGCGGCGTCGGGCGGAAAGTTTCTTCAACGAATGTGTTCCATTGCCCGCATTCCTTGCATTGGCCGTTCCATTTGCGTTCCTGATTGCCGCAATTCTGGCAAACGAAAATAGTTTTTGGTTGTTTTGCCATAACAAAAAATTATTTTAACCTCAAAATAATACAGTGTGTTTTAAATAATACATTTTTGCTACGAAGTTTGTAGTCTTATCAGACAAACTGCTTAAATAAATCCAATAAAATGTGATGGCACGATAATTGCCAAATTAAAAAATGCTCATCTTCTAATATAGATGAGAAAATTCACATAACTAAGGGGAAAAAAATGAATAATAAACAAAATCAAGACAAAGAAAATAAAGGAAAAACCAACAGACAAGATCAAGACCGAGGACAAGGTCAAGGACAAGGTCAAGGACAAAGTCAAGGTCAGGGTCAAGGTCAGGCAACCAAAACTCAAAAACAACAAACGGAGAATAAAGGTAAATCAGACCCGCAAAACAAAGGCGGCGGCTCAGGTCAACAAAACAGAGGCGGTTCAAATTTCTAGAACGGCTCTATACTAAAAACAAAAAAGACGGAAAAGAAACATAAACCTTTTTCCGTCTTTTGATTTTTAAACTATTTTTCAGCGAAAATCAAAATTATGCCAACTCCAAGCCAACACGCCTTTGCCGAAAAGGTCGCACTTATTACCGATGGAACAAATCCCGTCGGTCGAGCCGTGGCTTTGCAGCTTGCTCTGTTCGGAAGCTATGTCATCGTCGGGATTTCAAATGCTGATGAAAAAGAAAGGCGGGCTTTGGAAGAGTTAAGATCATTGGGAACTCTGGCAAATTTTGTCGAAGCGGATGTTTCAACCGTTGAGGGGGCGAAAACTCTCGTCGGCGAAGTTGAAAAACTTTACGGACGGCTCGATCTGCTCGTCAATTGTTTGAAATTCGAGGGCGATTCGACATTTGAAAAAACTACCGAAGAAATTTTTGATAAAACGATCAACGGAAATTTGAAGGGCACTTTTTTTGTCACGCAGGAGGCTCTCGGTTTAATGAAACCGCGACCGAAGGGCAGAATTGTCAATATCGTTTCGGCGTGCGATTCAGCGGAAACTTCGGAAAATCCGGCATTCGTCGCGGCCAACGCGGCGTTGGAAGGTTGGACAAAAAATCTGGCAAAAAATCTGCCGAAAAATTTTCGCGTCAATGCCGTTAAAATCAGCGAAAAAGAGAAGGAAAAATCGCATTTTGATAAGTTCGAAAAGTTTGATGAAGAACTTTTTCGCGTAAAAAAAGGGGTTGATGTTGACGACGTGGCGAGAACGGTTACTTTCCTGCTTTCGTCGGAAGCGATCGGGATAAACGGGCAGGTTTTAAAAGTTGAATAAAATTCATTCAATCGTATTTTTCAAATTATCGCAAAAGTAAAATTCGTGTTAAAATTAATTTAGAAATGAGACTCGATGTTCTTACAATCAGAATCGGATTTATCCTGTTGCTCGCGGCGATAGGTTTTATGCTCAATCCGTTTGCCAACGTTGACAGCTTAAACTCCTGGAATTTAGGTCTGGAAACAAAACGCATTTTATCGGCTTTTATCGGAGCGATCATCGCATTGATCGTCATTGCATTCGAAATGCGTGTCCGCCGAGCGACTTTAAAGACTCTGATCGGTGCCGCGATCGGCTCGATTTTAGGAATTGTCGGAGCCTATTTGATCGGAATGCTCATCAGTTCACAGGACACAACTGCCGTTCCGGCCGAAATGAAAACTTTTCTGACCGTTTCTCTGGCATTTTTTATGGCGTATATCGGTTTGATGGTCGGGGCGGCGAAGGGTGAATATATTGATCTGACGGCTCTCGGCGGTGTTTTCGGCGGCGACAAGGATCTGCAGAAAGATTATAAAATTTTAGACACGAGCGTTATTATTGACGGCCGGATCGCCGATGTTGCCGAAACCGGATTTTTGAGCGGAACGATCATTATCCCGCAGTTTATTTTGACAGAATTACAGCAGGTTGCCGATTCGCCCGATTCTTCAAAACGGCAACGCGGACGACGCGGACTCGATATGCTGCAGAGGCTTCGCAACAATCAAACGCTCGATATACAGATCGTCGAAACGGATTTTCCGAAGGTTAAAGAAGTTGACTTGAAACTGATCGAACTCGGTCAGCAACTCGGCGGCGTGGTCGTGACGAATGATTTTAATCTCAATAAAGTCTCCGAACTTCGCGGTGTCAGCGTTTTGAACATCAACGAACTGGCCAACGCTCTGAAACCGGTCGTTCTGCCGGGCGAAGCGATGAAGGTTTTCATTTTGAAAGAAGGCAAGGAATATAATCAGGGTGTAGCATACCTCGATGACGGCACGATGGTCGTCGTTGATAACGCCCGCAAACTGATCGGTCAATCCGCCGAAATCGCCGTAACATCCGTTTTGCAGACGACCGCCGGAAAGATGATCTTCGGTCGGCTCTGGGAAGAATCGGACGAATATCAAAACGAGAACATCCACGACACGAAGACGGAAAATATGCGAAAGCAAACGCCGATAGGTCAAAATTAAGAGAATTCAATCTTAAATCTAAAATAATCCGCAATGAACACTGCAATCATCGTCGCCGCCGGAAGCGGAAAAAGATTCGGCGGTTCGGTTCCCAAACAATTTTTAGAAATCCACGGAAAACCTGTTTTGATTCATACCCTCGAACGCTTTGAAGCGTGCGAAGCGGTTGATGAAATCGTGATTGTTCTGGCAGGTGAGCAAATTGAAAATTTCAAACGGAAAAAAGAAAAATTCGGTCTGAAAAAGGTGAAAAAAATTGTGGCGGGTGGCGAGACGCGGGCTGAATCGGTTTGGAACGGTTTAACTGCGGTTGATGCCGAAACGGCGGAGGTAATCGCTGTTCATGATGGAGCAAGACCGCTTGTAACTTCCGAAGAGATCTTAAAAACAATCGAAAAAGCAAAGGAAAAAGGTGCGGCTTGTCTGGTGGCAAAGGTTACCGACACGATCAAGAAAGTTTCTTCTGAAGAAAAGATTATAAAAACTTTGTGCTAAAATTAGGTAAAATATTACCGTGCGGTCATTGTAGGAAAAATTTTGATAAAAATTTAAAGAAAGTTCCTTTAACAAAAAAGGCTTTAAAAAACAGACACAACTTTTCAAAATGGATGTATAAATTACATGAACAAGTTAATAAAATGTTAGGAAAGAAATCCAATTTAAGTTATAATGATGTTAGAGTTAGATATGAAATGTTTAGAGCCCGCTGTTTAGATGATGGGAAAGGTACAAAAAAAAAGAAAAGACCAAAGCCAAAAAGAGAAAAAACTAGAAAGGAGATCAAGAAAAAGGAAAGATTTACAAATACAAAGATTTAATTTAGCATTTGGAATACGATTGCCCGCGTAATCGCATTTATATCTGTCCAAAAAAATGCAATTATACCGGTAGAAAACCTAAAAAACTTACGAAGAAGCAGGTTGAGATTCATCTGACGAAGGAATGCCCCAAGGTGGATGTACAATGTCCAGAATGCGGAGAGTAATTCATTCGAGAGAACCAACAAACCCACAGCTGCATAAACTACCTAAAGTAAATAATACAGAACCAAAACCACGAAATTCAAGAACTGAAACGCAACCAAAAGCCCTCGGAAAGACATTCTTGTCCAGGCATGTTCAAAAA
>JBGTRS010000144.1:0-9551 GCA_041940665.1 Pyrinomonadaceae bacterium
CCGATCCCGGCCAGCAAACCGGTCACCAATGAAGCTCTGAGCGCCGACATTCTCCAGCTGGAATCTGCGCTGATGGATTGCGGCTTACAAATCGAAGCCATCAAAAAGATGGATAAGGAACTGCTCCGCGAGATGCTCTATCAGATGGTTTTGGGCAGAGTTTTCGAGCAAAAATGTGCGGAAGTTTACCGGATCGGCAAGATCGGCGGTTTCTGTCATTTATATATCGGACAGGAAGCGATCGCCGTCGGCACGCAGATGCTTCTCGATGAACGCGATTTTGTAATTACTTCATACCGCGACCACGTTCAGGCGATGGTGCAGGGCATTTCGCCCGAAGAGGTGATGGCCGAACTTTACGGCAAAGCGGGCGGTAACGTCGGCGGCAAGGGCGGTTCGATGCATATGTTTTCGAAGGAGAAAAACTTCTTTGGCGGACACGGCATTGTCGGCGGTCAGATCGGCGTCGGCACGGGAATGGCTTATGCCCAAAAATATCAGGGAACGGGCGGCGTAACGCTCTGCTTTTTCGGCGAAGCGGCGGTCAATCAGGGAATTTTCCACGAATCTCTGAATATGGCGGAACTCTGGGATCTGCCGATAATTTATATTTGCGAAAACAACAAATACGGGATGGGAACTTCGCAAACCAGGGCAATGAGTATTTCGAGCATCGCCAAAAAAGCCGAAGGTTTCGGAATGGCCGGAGAATTTGTGGACGGAATGGATGTCATCGCCGTCCGCGAAGCGACCGAACGGGCGATCAAACTGGCGAGAGAAGAGTCAAAACCGACACTTCTCGAAATCCGTGCCTACCGTTTTATGGGACATTCGATGAGTGATCCGGGCAAATACCGCACGACCGAAGAGGTCAAAAAATATCAGGAACGTGATCCGATCGCTCTTTTTCAAGATTCGCTGAAAGATGCAAAAATTTTTACAGATAAAGACTTTGATGAAATTCTTGAAAAAGCAAAAGCGAAAACGCAGGAAGCAGTGGATTTTGCCGAAAATAGTCCGTTGCCGGATGAATCTGAATTATTTACGGATGTTTTAGCGGAGTGAGCAGTAAGCAGTGAGCAGTTTTTTGAATTAGATATTAAACCTATTAAAAAGCTGAAGATTTAACTTGATTTAACACATCCTGCTCACTGCTCAATGTTTATTTCTAACTTTCAAAAACTATGAACAAACCTCACAAAAGATTAGTTGCTTGGCAAAAAAGTATGAATTTGGTTATTTTGATTTATAAAATAACCGAAAGTTTTCCAAAAGCTGAAACTTACGGATTAGTTTCACAAATGCGTAGAGCGGCTGTTTCGGCCCCTTCAAACATTGCTGAAGGAGCATCAGATCGCTCGAAAGAACAATTTAGGAAATTTTTAAGTATAGCGATCGGTTCATTGAATGAACTGAACACACAATTAGAAATAGCTTTTCGTATTGGATATTTAGATAAAGAAAATCACGATAAAGCACAAAATTTACTTGATGAATGTTTGGCAGTAACATACGGATTAAAAAAGAGCGTGTTACCAAAATAACTGCTTACCGCTCACCGCTTACTGCTCACTAAAACTTATGGCTGAAATGACAATACGCGACGCTCTGAATGAAGCGTTGAAAGAAGAATTAATCAGAGACAAAAACGTCTTTATAATGGGCGAGGAAGTCGCCGAATATGACGGTGCTTACAAGGTTACACGCGGACTTTGGAAGGAATTCGGCGATAAACGGGTGGTTGACACGCCGATCACCGAATTAGGGTTTGCGGCGGTCGGAGTCGGTGCGGCAATGGCCGGTTTGCGACCCGTGATCGAATTTATGACCTTTAATTTTTCGATTCTCGCCTCCGACCAGATCATCAACCACGCGGCGAAAATGCTCTATATGTCGGGCGGAGATTTCAAAGTTCCGATCGTTTTCCGCGGTCCGAACGGTTCGGCGTATCAGGTCTCAAGCCAGCATTCGCACGCCCTCGAAGCTTTTTACGCCAATTTTCCGGGCTTAAAGGTCGTCATGCCGTCAACCGCTGCGGACGCCAAAGGCTTGCTCAAATCCTCGATCCGCGACGACAACCCCGTGATCTTTATGGAACAGGAACGGATGTATGGCTTAAAAGGCGAAGTTCCCGAAGATGAAGATTTTACGATTCCTTTGGGAGTCGCCGACATCAAACGCGAAGGCACGGATTGCACGATCGTCGCCCGTTCGATGACCGTTCCGCTTGCCTATCAGGCCGCCGAACAGATTCAGAAAGAATTTGACGTTTCCTGTGAGGTGATTGACCCGCGGACGATCAAACCGCTCGATATTGATACGATCGTCGAATCGGTTAAAAAAACGAACCGCCTCGTCATCGCCGAAGAATCGCACGCATTCGCCTCGGTCGGTGCGGAAATTTCGCATCAGGTGATGGAAAACGCCTTTGACTATCTGGATGCTCCGATCAAGCGAATTTCCACGGCGGAAGCTCCGATGCCGTATGCGAAAAATCTGGAAGAACTGGCTCTGCCGGACGTTCCGAAAATCATCGAAGCGGTTAAGGAAGTTTGTTATCTATGAAAAAAACAGTCGGTATTTTAGTTTTTCTTCTAATCTTTTTGATTCAAGGAATATTTGCCCAAGAGAAAAAGGATGAGGTTGCGGCAGAAAAGAAACCGCAAGCTTTGAAGTTTGACCAATTACCAAAAGGTTTAAATAGTGAGGAACGTTCAGCCAGAATAGACTATTTGATTAGTGAATTACAAAATTATCCAAATAGTAAAGCGGCAGTTTTATTTTATTGCGGAAAGACGTGTTTCTACGGTGAATTTGAAGCCCATATTCGCGGAATAGTAAAAATGAAATTAAACCCGCGAAAATTTGATACAAACAGATTCGTATTTATTCACGCTGGATACAGTAATGAGAGTTATATTCAACTTTGGATAATACCTGATGGTGCAGATTTGCCGTTACCTGAACCAACGATCAAATTTGAGGATGTAAAATTTAAGGGTTTATTTAAATGGAAAATAGTTTCTTACGATTGTTGTGAAATTTAAATATTGAATAAGAAAGAATTAAAACAAAATTATAAACAAACCCTGCGACCGATGGGCGTTATTCAGATTCGGAATCTGATGAATGAAAAAGTTTTTGTCGGTGCTTCGATGAATCTGGATGGAATTGTTAACCAGCATAAATTTCAGCTCAAAATGAACGGGCATCCGAATAAGGCCTTGCAAATTGATTGGAACGAACTCGGCGAAGAAAATTTTGCTTTCGAGATTTTGGAAGAGTTAGAGCCGCGGGATGGTCTCGAATATAAAAAGGAGTTGGAATTTCTCGAAGATTTATGGCTCGAGAAACTTAAGCCTTTTGCAGAGAACGGTTATAACGAACGTAAAATAACCCGTGAGGAACGTTTGCGAATGATCGCCGCCAATAGAAATTTGTCAGACCTATAAAAAAGCCGTGCATTGATTTGGTAAAAATTATTATTTTTTTATTATTCAATGCACGGCACATTTCGAAGGCTAAACAAATTCATTTCCAAAAACTACCGTTCAGGAATTAATATTTTCCGATTCTTTAGATTCATCAATCTCTTTCGAAAACCCCGAAATATTCCACGGCGAATAGACATTCTTAAAGGTTTCCAAGCTATTGAGAAAAGCATTTGGTCCTTCGCTAATCAATCTGCCCTGACTGCTGAAACGTCCCTGACTACTCATTCTACCTTGACTACTCATACGTCCCTGACTACTCATTCTGCCTTGACTGCTCATTCGCCCTTGATTGGCTTCGGATATTCCGGTTGCACCGGCCGCAGCGGAAAGGGCGGTTTCATCATTTTCAAACACTTTTTCTTCAAACGCCGCCCAGGGGTATCTATGCTTCGGTTTTCGCGGTTCTTCAGATCCGCGTCTGGCAACCTCGCCAAGATATAAGTTCAAAAAAGACGACCAACTTTTTTCCTGAGATTCGGCATTCATATTTTTGTAAAACCAAAGCTCTTCATAGTTTTCCCGGACGGTTTCGTATGTTTCATATCTCCATGGGAAAAATAGCGAAACCCCGTTGGAATACTGATATTTTCCGCCGCTGTATCCGCTGATGATGACGAAATCCTTCAATCTATCGAGAACATTTTCACAGCAGTTCATCAGACCCTCTATAAATTCCACATTTTCTGTTGATAAAATATTCTCTAAGTCCTTTTTGAGCAAATCGCATTCTTTTATCAGAAGTTCGCAAAAGTCTCCGAGGTCAATGTTCTGATCCAGCATATAGGATTGGCACTTCCAATGAACCTGCAAAATGATCCGCTCCATCAGACGGTAAACCAGATCATCTTTTTCGAAACATTCGTGCAGTTTCAGGGATAGATCGCCGACTGCTTCAACCAGATTATCAATGCGTGGATACCATTTTTTGCCGTTCGCATCCGTTTCTGTAGAAAGATCCCAAGCCGCCATATCGACCGAAACGCCGCCGATCTTGAAGGCGTCCTGAGTTTCGATAAATTCCTTTACAAAGTTTTCCGCTACTTTTTTTGTTTCGAGTTCCGTGCTTTGAGCCAAACTGCCGAGAATTTTACCGTAAGTCCAGCCCGCTTCCGGCACAAGTCCCTCGGATGCGATCAGGGTATCGGTAAAATGCGAAAACTGGTAGGCGACCTCAAGCATACCCATCACGCAACTGTCGAAACCGAGAATCGAAAGGCTCTGCCCAAGCAAAACGGTCGTCTCCCGTTCGTATTCTTCCGGTGTTAATTTTGGCTCGCCGTATTCTTCAAATTCTTCATTTAATGCTTCGGCGTCTTCGATCAGATCTTCTTTCGTGTCGGTCAAACGGCAAAATATTTCATAGAGATGCTTCATGCTCATAGATTTTTCCGCCGTTTCATCCCGGAACAAACCTTTATCCAAAAAACCGGCCGAATGACCGCTGATGATCAAACCGTACCGGTTGGCCCGGCGGCCGAAACCGATCTCGTCCGTATCTCTGACTTCGACCCTGTTAACGCACCAATCGACGAAATTTATGATCGAATAAAAATCCGCCGCGTCCTCGTTTCTTTTCAGATTTTCCGTCGGATAAAGTTTATTGGTCAACTGGTAGGAGGGCTGGTAAACAGGTTTGGCGGGGTTCGAGAAATCACAGTAAAGGGTCGGGATGGTAGGCGAATTGCCATCGTAATAGACAAGCAGATTCGCACTGTTCTGATCGATTTCCGCAATTTCCTTGATCTGCTCCATCGCATACGACATATCGACCGCCAAATTGTTATCCCCCGCCATATAAATCATTATCGTCCATTCTTTGTTTTCCATTTTATTGATCTCCTGTATTTTGTCAGTAGTTGATTTCAAAAATGATTCTGCTCGTTATTCTTTAAGCGTTTTTTATCACTGAACAGGTACATTTTTATATTTTTGTTGAACTAACTATCCTAATTGCCGCCGCAACCAGGCTTTGGCAATGTTCCAATCGCGTTTGACGGTTGTTTTTGAAACGTCCAGAATTTCAGCGATTTCGTCCAATGTCATATCGCCGAAATATTTGAGTTCGACGATCTTTGCCTGACGTTCATCAAAGGTCGCGAGTTTGTGCAACGCCTCATCCAAAGCGATCAGATCAACCTGCGAAATTCCTTTCTGAGAAGCGTATCTAGCTTCTTCGAGCGGCAGATTCTCGTGTTTGCCGCCGCGTTTATCGCGCTTTCGGCGGCGGGCGTAATCGACGATGATCCGGCGCATAACTTTTGAAGCGATCGCCAGAAAATGATTTCGATCCGTCCATTCGATCTCGTTCTTGTCCACGAGTTTGATAAAAGCCTCGTGAACCAAACCGGTGGTTTGAAGCGTATGATCGGGGCGTTCATTTTGCATATACACCGAGGCACGTTGCTTTAGATCTTCATAGACGTAATCCATCAGTTTATTTATTGCGTCCTTATCTCCCTGTTTCCATTCGCTCAACAGCAGAGTTATAGTCCGCAAGTTTTCGGGATTATTTGCCATTTTGTTTCGATGAAAAAGAGATTATTCCTTTAGATTTTTTCAGTCAAGAAAAAAATGAACCTGTTTGCAAAATTTTGTCGCTTATTTATAAAGAAGAACCGGAGTTTTGGCGGTTCCCGAAGGCGGGCTTTATAAAAGCTATTTTTTTTTTGTTTCTCTAAAATTATATATATAGTATCGTATTGAGATAAAAAACATTTGAAATTGATCAATGTGAGCGATACGGCATATATCGAATATAAAAAATGACTCCTGAAAAGTGGAAAAATGTAAAGGATGTTTTTTCCCAGATGCTCAATCTGCCGTCCGAACAACGTCCGGGCTTTTTGGATCGAGCCTGTTCAGACGATCCGGAGCTGAAGAGCGAGGTCGAACATCTGCTTGATTCCTACGACGAAAACGATCAGTTTTTAGAAAATTCCGCGGTTGCCGATATCGCCGATATTCTCGGGGAGGAAGAAAATTCCAGGGAGGTCTTCGGCACCGAAGATCCCGGGAAAGCTCATTTTCGAACCGGGGACGTTTTGAAACAGCGTTACGAAATAATCCGTCTGCTGGGCAAAGGCGGTATGGGCGAGGTTTATCTGGCATATGACACGAAGATCAGCCGGAACGTTTCGTTAAAGGTTCTGCATTCCGATGTTGCCTTGAATAAAGATCGTCTGCACCGATTTACACAGGAAGCCCGGGCTGTTTCCGCCTTAAATCATCCGCACATTTTTACGATCTTCGAATTCGATAAAACCGAGGATGAAATTCATTTCATCGTCGGCGAATTCATTGACGGAATTACCCTCAACGAACATTACAGCCAAAATAAACTGAAGGTCAGTGAGATTCTCGAGATTGCCATGCAGGCGGCGTCCGCACTTTCGGCGGCTCACGAAGTCGGCATCGTTCACCGCGATATCAAACCGGAAAATATAATGGTCAGACGCGACGGTTATATCAAGGTTCTGGACTTTGGATTGGCCAAACTGACCCGGCAAACCCGGCTCGGCGGTTCCGGTTCCGAAGATCCGACCCAGGAATTGAACGCGACGAATCCCGGCTCGATTATGGGAACGGCATCCTATATGTCGCCGGAACAAGCCCGCGGAAAACAGGTCGACGCCCGCACCGACATCTGGAGTTTGGGCGTCGTAATATATGAAATGCTGACCGGCAAGCGGCCATTTACGGGTGAAACCCCGACGGATATTCTGGCGGCGGTTTTGCGTGAAGAACCGCTTGCGTTGAATTCCTATATAGATAATATCCCAACCGAACTCGATTGGATTATTTCAAAAACCCTCTCCAAGAAACTGGATGGGCGTTATCAAACCGCGAATGAATTACGGGCTGATCTGGAGAAGATCAAAAAACGGATCGAATTTGAAGAGGAAACCCACCGTTCATCGGGCGGTAGTTTTGAAAATACTGAAAAAGAGAAAAAAGCGGTAAATCAGACCGAACAGATCAAAAACGGTTCGACCCTGGAAAGTCTCGACACGCCGACCGGCGACGGTCGAAATGAGTATAAAAGCTTTTCAAACGGTTGGTCTTCGCCGAGTGTTGAATATGTTTTCGGTCAGGTAAAATCGCACCGTAACATTTCAGCCATTTTCGGACTGATACTCGCGGCATTACTTTTTTTCGGTGTTTATCATTTCTATGTTTCATCCAAAAGCGAGAAGATCGAATCGATCGCGGTGTTGCCTTTCGAGAATCAAAGTGAGGATAAAAATCTGGCCTATCTGGCAGACGGAGTCAGCGAGAATCTGATCAACCGGCTGTCCCTTCTGCCTGAACTAAGAGTAATTTCGCGGAATTCCAGTTTTCAATTCCGCGATTCAAAAGAAGATCTGCAGGTTATTGCTTCGAAGTTGAACGTGCGTGCAATTTTAACCGGCAGTGTGACCCAGATCGGCGACGATCTGATTATAAAATTTGAGATTATTGATATGGCTGAGAACAAACATCTTTTAGGCGGACAATATAAACGCAAATCCGGAGATCTGTTGAAGATTCAGAACGAGATCGCCCAATCTGTTTCGAAACAATTGGAATCGAGACTGACCGATTCGCAAACAAAACGTATCTCCAGCAGCGGGACTGAAAATACGGAAGCATTCCGGTACTATCTGAGCGGGTTGGTCGAATTGAACGGTCCGCAGGATGTTCACGGAAAATCGCTCGAATATTTTCAAAAGGCGGTAGAGATCGATCCTAATTTCGCCGATGCCCGGGTGGAGATCGCTTCCATATACTGGCATCGGGTAAATGCCAGCGGAGATCCGAAACAATTGATGCCGATAATAAAGGAAGAAACCGAAAAAGCTTTGCAGATTGACCCGGATCTGGCGAAAGCCCATGTGATGCTGGCCACTTTGAAAGAATACGAGTTCGATTGGACCGGAGCGGAGAAAGAATACCAAAGGGCGATAGAATTAAACCCGAACTTAGACTTTACCCGCAAGAATTATGCTTTTTTCTTATCGGTTATGGGCCGGCATAATGAGGCTCTATCCCAACTCGAAGAGCTCCGGGAGCGGGATCCGATCAATATCCGGCAGGTTTTATTGACAAAAGGTATCATACTTTCCTGGGCCGGAAAGTTTGATGACGCCCTTCGGGCCTTTCAAAACGCCCAGGTGTTAGATCAGACGCTTGAGGTTCCGGATATTTATCTCGGCTACGTATACGGCGGTAAGGGTTTGCACAAGCAAGCGGCCTCGCATTTTATGAATACGGTCGAGATCAGCGGCGGTGACGAAAAATACAGTCTTGCCCTGGTCTTTTTGGCGGCGGCATATGCAGAAATTCCAGAAAAACGAGCCGAGGCACGGGCGATTCTGACAAAACTCGAAGCCATGAAAGGTTATGTTTCGCCCGCCACCCTGGCCATCGTCTATATTGCTCTCAAGGATCAGGACAAGGCCCTGCAATCGCTCGAAAAAGCCTATTTAGAAAGAGATTTGCAGTTGCGTTACGTCGGGGTCGGGTATGAATATGACGGTCTCCGCAAAGATCCGCGGTTTACAGACCTGCTCACACGGATCGGTCTGCAAACGGAAAAAACGGATTAGACCGAACCTCTGTAAAATTTACCGGCATTTTTCTTTGAATCTATCGTAATCCTCACCGTTCTTTTTGAGTTTATCGATTTCTTTTTTGAGCAGTTCTTTGGCGAATGATTCAAATTTAACGGGGTCAAAAGTTCTCGTTGAAGGATCAACGATCTTGCCCCAGTCATTGCCAAGCGTTTCATCGATCCGGATTTCTTTTCTGACGTTCGATTTTTTTGATGATTCGGAATATGTTTGGTTTTGAACCCAGGCACCATTGACGCATACTTCCTTGCTTTCGCAAATGGCCGTAACTTTTTTAGTGGTAATAAAAATTGATACTCTGACTTCCAGAACCCTTTTATTTCCGAGACCGGATTCTACAATATTCTAGAATTCTAGAATAGCTATGATGCTCTCAAAGCATATCAAAGATATGAAATGAGTTAGTTTTTTAAATTTTATAACTATTTCTAATATATATTTCACAGTT
>JBGTRS010000144.1:9561-9932 GCA_041940665.1 Pyrinomonadaceae bacterium
CTCAAGATATTTCAATGCCGCATCCGCTACGGCCGCTCCGCCTCTCGCCCCTTCGGGAACTTCGAGATAACCACCGAGCGTCGCCGCACCGCGAAGCCATTCGGCCATATTCGAGGCATTATTGGCTCCCTTATCGGTGGAAAGTTCCATTGAAATATAACTGTCCTCTTCCAATAATTCGAAAGTTTTAGTAACGACTTTTCTTTTCCGTATTTCGCCGTCCTGGCAAGGTTTGACCGTTGCAACCGGAGGCGGTTCAGGCGTCGGCGTCGGCGTCGGTGTCGGGGTTTTTGCAGGTGCCGGCGGTTTCTTTTTCGTCGGGTCTTCCGTTTCATCGTAACCGCCGACCTCGAACGAATTTGAACTCAGTT
>JBGTRS010000145.1:0-9715 GCA_041940665.1 Pyrinomonadaceae bacterium
AAAAAGTTGACTTTGGGCCCAAAATGGTGGAATTTTGTGAAAATGGGTGAAAATCACCCCTTTGGGCCCCAGGGCACCTCAAAAGCACCAATTTGGGCTTGCTATTCGTTGTCCAAATCAATGGTCCGCGCAAAATGGCGAAATTGTACACAAAGCGTATATTTTTGTGGGAATGTGTTATGTGGTGAAATATCAGTAAAATCATACCAAACATGTTTTGCGTGGAACAGTTAATCCATCCGTGGAACAGTTAATTTAAGGTGGAAAACCCTTACGAATCTCATACGTTTTGAACATGCGATTTTCACGATTTTCGTGATTTCATGAAATTTCATGTTTTCTGATGGAATTTATGGAAAATACAATATTTTCATGTAAAAGTAGAAAGCAAAGAAAAATATAAATTCAATGTGTTCGGAACAATTCAGAATATTTTCGATTATGAATACTTTGAAAACGGTTTCCGCACCGAAGGAATTTCGGGAAGGGGCGGTATCGGGATTGATTTTTAGAGAATTTAACCCAAAGCCGCCGAGCGGCACAGACACAAAGGGTGTTTGGTTGTTTTTTCAATAAATAGAAATACTGGCAGAGTGTTCTAAAAGTGTGTGGTTTTACCTTCTTTGCGTCTTGGCCGCTTGGCGGGAAATCTTTTTTTATACCGCCAAGCGGGGCCGAGTTCGCTAACCAAGAATAAATTGTTGGAAGTAAGCTTCACAGAATTAGGACACTGCTGAAATACTTTGCGTCTTTCAAACTTTACGGCTTTGCCTTAAAAAAAATCCGAACTTCCGAAGCAAAGTCCGCATCCTATGATATAATTTCGAAAAAGTTAAAAAAGGTGGAAAGCATTATGGAAAAGCAAGCGATTTTTGTTTTAGGGTTTATTTTCATAGTTTCGGGTTTTGCGTCTGCCCAGGAGGCAAAGGTCGTCACCAACGCCGATCTGGAAAAATTCAAAGAGAAACGGCTCGCCGCGGAAAAGGATCTGCAGGAAAATTACGCGGAGATGGGTTTTCCTTCGCCGGAAGAAATCAAAAAACAAAATGAGGAAAGCCGCCGCGAACTGAATGAACTCGCCGACGAGTTGCGGGAGGAAAGATTAGCCCGCGAAGCTCAGGAAAAAGAAGCTCAACAGGGAAATCTAAACGATTATTATGTTGACGATTATTCGACCGGCTATCCTTTGACGAGAGAAGGTTTTATAGACTACGGCGGATATTATTCGTCCGGTTATTATTTCTACAACGGAAGATATCATAAGAGATACCGACAAAATCGCGGTAACCGCAGATTCAACCGCAATCGGGATTTTCGGGACAGATTTATCAGAGGTCTGCCCGACTATATTTTGCGGACACACAGATTCAACACTTTCGATACTAACCGAAGAGTTTTCCCGAAAAGACGCGGATTTAGAAAACCGCCGCGAAAGCGAAACTAGATTCTTCAACCAAATCATAAAAGAAAAAGGGCTGTGCACATCTTTGGAAATGTTCACAGCCCTGATCATTTATTCACTAAAGTTTTTGTGAAGGGTGTATTTATGTCTGTATAAAAGAGGCAAAAATCTCTGTCAAAATCATTGCCTGACTAAATTATCGGCGGAGTTTCGGAATTGTTTCCTGAAAACTTAAAAAAAAATTGAAAAAAATGACGGGAAAAGAATTTAAGGTTATAATTTATGCAAATTAATCGAGCAATTTAATAAAAAAGTTTATGAAAGAAGGTTGGGAAGCGATTATCGGAATGGAGATACATGCACAACTGGCGACGGAGACGAAGATCTTCTGCGGTTGTGCGGTGGAGTTCGGCGGCGAGCCGAATGCGAATACCTGTCCGGTTTGTTTGGGGTTGCCGGGAGCGTTGCCGGTTTTGAATGAGCGGGTGGTTGATCTTGGTGCAAAAGCGGCTCTGGCGTTGGGATTGAATATCAATGAAACTTCCATTTTTTCGCGGAAGAATTATTTTTATCCCGATCTGCCGAAGGGTTATCAAATTTCGCAGTATGACAAACCGTTTTCGTCGGACGGGAAATTGACGATCATGACCGCCGAACGCGATGAGGGCGGCCACGCCAAGAACTGGCAGCCGATGACGATCGGCATCACGCGTTTGCACCTCGAAGAAGACGCGGGCAAAAATGTCCACGAGGGCTTACCCGATACGGATAAGTATTCATACATTGATCTGAATCGGGCGGGAACGCCGCTCGCGGAGATCGTTACCGAACCGGATTTTCGCACATCTTGGCAGGCGTATGATTACGTCAATCACGTGAGAAGCGTTTTGCAGTGGGTCGGAGCATCGAACGCCGATATGGAAAAGGGAAATTTGCGGTGCGAAGCGAATGTTTCGGTTAGAAAGATCGGCGAAACAGAATTTAGAAACAAGGTCGAACTCAAGAACCTGAACTCGGTTCGCTTTATGCAAAAGGCGATCGAATATGAGATCGAACGACAGATCAAAGCCCACGAATCGGGCGAAGGCGTAGAGCAGGAAACACGGCTCTGGGACGAAAAGAACGACAAAACCCGCGTGATGCGTTCCAAGGAAGACGCCCACGATTACCGGTATTTTCCCGAACCCGATCTTCAGCCATTGGTCGTTTCGGCGGAATTTATCCAAAAATCGAAAGTCGAAATGCCGGAATTGCCTTCGGCGATGCTCGAAAGATTCCAAAGCGAATATGATCTGAGTTTTAATGACGCTTCGCAGATCGTTTCGGAAAAAGACCTGGCGGAATTTTACGAAACGGCGGCGAAAAGTTCCGGAAATCCGAAGGCTTCGGCCAACTGGCTTTTATCGGAATTGATGCGGGAGTTAAACAACGCCGGGAAATCCGCGGCCGAATCGCCCGTTTCGGCCGAAAGCTTAGCGGAACTGATCAGGCTGATTGACGATGCCACGATCAGCGGAAAACAGGGGAAAGAAGTCTTGATCGAAATGTTCGCGTCCGGCAAAACGGCGGCGGAAATTATTGAAGAAAAAGGAATGAAGCAAATCTCCGACGCGGGCGAAATCGCCAAAATCGTTGACGAAGTGATGGCCAAAAATGCGGGACAGGTCGAAGCCTTCCGCGGCGGCAATGACAAACTTCTCGGCTTTTTTGTCGGTCAGGTGATGAAGGCTTCACAAGGCAAAGCAAATCCGCAGGTTGTCAATGAAGTTCTTAATAAAAAGCTCAGTGAATGAGATTTATTTGAAAATCAATCTATTCTGCAATTAAGGTAATAAAGTATGAAAAAATTCTGTTTCACGGTAGTTATAATGCTAGCTGGTTTTGCGGTCTTAAATGCTCAGCAAACTCAACCCACGCCGCCGGCACCAAATCCGACACCGGCCCGGACTCCTTCTCCGTCTCAACAAACGGACGAATTGATTCGAAGGAATGCCCGAACCAATGCCCGATTTGATGCACTGAGAAATGGCGGAGTCGGCTCAGAATCCAATCGTTTACCTGTTAATAAAATTAGAGCGACATTGGATTCTTTATATGGAAAACCGAGTAAAAAAGAGAGACAACTTTTAATGCCGAGCGATGATGATATAGAGAGATTTGCCGAATTTCTAAAGCAATCGGATACAGGCCTGATCAAGTTGATTCCCGATCTTGGTTGTTCAAAAAGTACTGAAGTGGTTGTGGCTTCGGAAGAATGTTTGAAATATACAATGCCCGGAGCCGGGGCGTCTTATTCATTTAGGGTCGAGAACTATCGGATTCCACGTCTTGCCGATTTAACTTATAGGGATAAGCTTTTTACAGCAAATGGCATTTTGCAACATGGGATTTTGGTAAATCTCGGGAATGTTCCGTTGGAAAATGTAAATATGCAAACTAAAGGTATGAAATTTTTTAGTGAATTCAAGGCCTCAAAAAAAATCGATTCAGCCAAAGCCATTGATCAAATGTTGGCCAGAGGTCTTGAGTATGAAGGTTTTACATACAGCCAAACGATAAAAGCCGAATTAAATACGACTTATGCTCTACGCTCTATTGCTTATCGGGGAAAACATTATCAGGCGATTCAAAACTATACATATAATGAACTGGATTATGATAAACGCAAAGATATCATCATCGCTTTTCGGATCGTGAGTCAAGATATTGATGGAAGTATAACGATGCTTTGGAAGAAGTTAGAAGAGAAAAAATCGCCTGAGTTAGAGTCAGATTAAAGGGTTGCTAAAAATTTTTTAGGAAATGACGGGGCGAAGCATTTCGCGGCTGTAACGAAAAATCGTTGGGCTTTTTGGTCGGGCAAGTGATGAAGGCTTTTGGCGGCAAGGCAAACCCGAAAGTTGTTAACCAGGTATTAAATAAAAAGCTGAATTAGTTTTTTTATTTCAAAATTTGATTTATTTGGCGAAAAATCACCTATATTTTTAGTATTTGATAAAACTTTTATATAAATTTTATTATCATTGCGGCGAAAATGTGATACAAACAAATGAAGATTATTCAAAACCCAATATATTAAAGCTATTTGTGTGCTTCAGAAGGTTGTGCAAATTGTTACTTATTTTACTTCTAGGAGGAATTATGAGAAGGACTTTTTCAGCTGCGATTTTTTTACTTTGTAGTGTTGTTTTTGTAAATGGTCAAAGGGGAAGTGGCAACGACCCTTGTATGAAAGTTTCAGCCGGGGCCTCAGCGACCGTTTATGAAGATAAAGAATGCAGAGAACGCCAGGAGTTTGAGAATCGAATAAATGCACTTCGCAATAACGGAAAACAGACATATGTCCGCGACCGATATAAAAAGGACAGGATTTTTATAGATGTCATCAGGCCTCTATACAGAGATTTAACGGATAAAGAAAAGCCTCTGCTTGCTCCCGATCAGGACCTTTCAGAAAAATATGCGGATTTTCTCAACGATAAAAAGACCGGATTGGTCAAATTGATGACCGATAGGGGATGCGACGGCGGTACGGAGACCGTTGCCGCCGTTCCGCAATGCGAAAAATTTCAAATGCCCGGAGCCGGTTCGTCATATTCATTTCGGGCGAACAGATACAGTATGAAACGCCTGGCCGATGTGACTTTCATTGACGGCAATTTTGATACCGCCGGACTTGTCAAACACGGAATTCTGGTGAATATCGGAGACGTCGAGTTAGATAAGGTCAATCTCAAGACAAAGGAATTGGAAACTATCGTAACTTTTCAACCGATCAAGGATTATAACCAAGCCGAAGCATTTTCGGGGATTTTGACGAAGGGCGTTAAAGCCGGCGATCTGGTCTTTGCCAATTCATTGAAGGTTGAAGAAAACAAAACTTACGGTTTGCGTTCGATCGCTTACCGCACTCCGATCTACCGGCAAATTCAGGATACGGTTTATGACGAATTCGATTTTGATGAAAGAGATGATGTCATCATCATTTTTCGCGTCGTCCGGTATAATCCGGGCGAGAGCGTCACGATTCTCTGGAAGGAACTGGAGAGAGACGATGCTCCGAAAATGCACTTACCGAAAGAGGCTCTGAAATAAAAGGTTTTTTTGACCGCTAAACAGCCAAAAAGGAGGCAAAATGAAAAGTTTATTATTTATCTTGGTTTTTTTAATAGGAAATTTGACCGTTTTTACTCAGACCCGTAATCCGACTCCAACGCCTTTTCAGGTCATTGAAGATGAATCAGTCAGGCGAAATGTTGAAAAATCAACTGATCTTGACCGCCGTTCGAACGATCTGCGAATGACCGAAAACCTGCCGGTCAAAAATGATGAGGATCGCAAGATCGCCCGCGAACGAATCCAGCCGCTTTACCGCGAAACGACCAAAGAGGAAATGCAGTTCTTAGCCCCGAGCGTTGAAGATTCGGAAAAATATGCCCAATTTTTGAAGGAAAAGAACACGGGGTTGATCAAATTGATCGCGGACAAGGGCTGTGCGGACAATCCGGATATTGTCAAAAACACGCCGCAGTGCGAAAATCTGACCATGCCCGGAGCCGGATCGGCTTATTCTTTCAGAATAAAGGATTACAGAATTCTGGATCTCTCCGATCTGAACTTTCGAAAGAACAGATTCGAATCGCTCGGGGTTTTGAATCACGGGATTCTCGTCAATCTCGGCGATGTTCCGCTGGAAGAACTGACCTTAGATTCAAAGGGCGTGAAATATCTGGCCAAATTCAAAGCCGCCGATGATTTTAATAAAGCCGCCGAGATCGCTCAAAAATTGACGCAAGGGTTTGAGGATAACGGTTTCAGATATGCGAGCATTGCTCTGGTTGATGAAAACAGACCTTATGCTTTGCGGGTGATCGCGTATCGGGGAGTTTCGGCAAAAACGGTCGGCGGAATCGCCTATAACGAGAATGATTTCGATAAACGCGAGGACATAATCATCGCTTTTCGCGTCGTCCGTCTGAATCCGGAAGAAGACGTTACCATTCTCTGGAAGGAATTGGACAGCAATAAGTCGCCGAAACTTTCACCTGATAAATAGATTGAACTTTTATGGATGTGGAAAACAAGGTCGCCGTCGTCACGGGCGGCACGAAGGGGATCGGCAAAGCGGTTGCCGAAAATCTGTTAAAAAAAGGTCTCAAGGTTTTTATCTGTGCGAGGGACAAGTTCGTCCTCAAACGCTCGTTGGAACATTTAAGCCGGTTCGGACCGGTTGACGGTGAATTATGCGATGTGCGGAGCGAAACCCAGGTAAAGATGATGCTCGATGAATGTCAAAGGGTTTTCGGCGGCGTGGATATCCTGATAAACAATGCCGGAGTCGGCGTGTTCGGTAAGACGGTTGAAGAGCTTTCGGCGGATGAATTCCGCTCCGTTCTGGAAACCAATCTGTTCGGCGTTTTTTACACCTGCAATCAGGTGATTCCCTTGATGAAGGAACGCGGCGGCGGTTATATTTTCAACATCTCATCGCTCGCCGGACAGAACGCCCATCCGAAAATGGCGGCTTACAACGCTTCCAAATTCGCCCTCAACGGCTTTTCCGAAGCCTTGATGCAGGAAGTCCGTCACGATAATATAAAGGTCAGCTATATCTGTCCGGGGTCGGTCAATACCGAATTCGGCGACGATGAGATTTCGGACGAAAAGAAATGGCAGTTACAACCCGCTGATATTGCCCAGGTCATTTCCGACTTGTTGGATTTTGCGGATAATGCTCTGCCGAGCAAGGTCGAGATCCGGCCAAGCAAGCCGCCGCAAAAATAGAATTATACTCAACAATATGAAACAAACAATTTTTATAATTTCAATCTTCCTGATGACGGTTTTGTGTCTGAATGCTCAAACCGATTCCAAACAGAATGAAACCGAACTTTTAAAAAAGAAAAATGAAGAGGTCGTCAGCTTTTTCAAAGAAGGTAAATACAAAAATGCCGAGGAATCGGCGATCGAGGCCGTCGGATTAGCGGTCAGGATATTCGGCGAACATCATTCCGAAACGGCGACGCAATATTCAAACCTCGGCGAGATTTACCGGATGAGAGAAAAATATGAAAAAGCCGTCGAAAACTACGATAAGGCCTTGGCTATTTATCGAACAAATGAAGAGAGATATGCGGAGAAAATGCTGAATCTTCTCGACTCAAAAGGAACTGTCTTGGCTTTTGATAAAAAAAAGGATGAGGCGAAAGCGGTTTTTTCGGAATATCTCACAAAAGCGGAGACAAAATACGGGACGGACTCGCTGGAGATTTTGCCGCATCTGAAAAAACTCGTCAGTTTTTATCTCTATATAAAAGACTTCGACCAAGCGGATGAGTTTTTGATTCGCCGGAACATAATCATTGCCAGAGCCGGCGGAAGAAAAAGAGTTGAAGTGGATGATCTGGAAGACGAGATTTTTTGCTATTTACATAATCACTTTAAATGGGAGGAAGTTTTAGCAAGACAGACCAGAATCGCCAAAGCCGTGTCGGATGCTTTGGGCAATGAACTAAAACCGGCGGACTCAAAAGAAGTGAAAAGAATCAGCGGCGGTGTCGTCAACGGCAAAGCCGCCAGACTCGTATATCCGGAATATCCCGAGGAAGCAAGATTAAAAAGAATAAAAGGAACTGTGCTGGTAAAAATTCTGATAAACGAGGAAGGAAAAGTTATCAGTGCCAAGGCGATGTGCGGACCATCGGTTCTGCAACAAGCCGCCGTTGATGCCGCCAACAAAACAAAATTCGAAACAACCTATTTATCCGGCAAACCGGTCGAAGTCAGCGGTTTTATTATTTATAGCTTTCAGTGATCAACCGCTCAGTTTAACGATCGTTTCAACCAGTTTCGAATCGTCGTAAGGCTTCGTCAGATAATCGGAAACACCGAGATCGAAGGCTTTCTGGCGATGTTTTTCGCTGGTCCGGGAAGTCAGCATAACGACGGGAATATGTTTGAGACTATCCATCCGTTTTAACGAAGCGAGAAGTTCGTAGCCGTCCATTTCGGGCATTTCCACATCGGTCAAGATCACGTCCGGCAATTCTTTTGAAGTATTAAGTATTTCCAAAGCTTCGACGCCGTCTTTGGCGACAACCGGCACCCAATCGTTTTTCTGGATGAGTTTGGAGTTGACGTGCCGGACGCTCGGGCTGTCATCAACGATCATCACGGCGAGTTTTTCTTTCGGTTTGGGTGTTATTCGCGGTTCGCGGATTATCGGGGTTTGTTCATCGAGCAGATAGATCAGATCCAAAACCGGCACGACACTGCCGTCTCCCAAAACCGTTGCCCCCAGAAGATTACGCATATCCTTCAAGGGATTGCCGAGTGGTTTGATGACGATCTCCTGCGGTTTGATGATCTTATCAACGATCAGGGCAAAAGGTTTTTTAGCGGTTTCCAGTAAGAGTAGCGGAATGTCCTGATCGGCGGGTTTCGCCTCGACCGGCAAACCCATCAGTTCGTTGAGATGCGAGATCGTATAGTTTACGTCTCCGAGCTGTAAAGTATCTTGTTCCCGGGCTTTTTCAAGTCGTCCTGAGTTGATTTCGCTGATATGTTTGACGAGTTTCAGGGGGAAGGCAAAGGTGTGTTGGTTGGCTTTGACAAGCAGACATCTCGTCACGGCAAGTGCCATCGGCATACGCATGGTAAATGTGGTTCCTTTTTGAAGTTTCGAATCTATCGAAATAGTTCCGTTCTGCCGCTCGATGTTGGTTTTGACGATATTCATCCCGACACCGCGTCCCGAAACCTGACTGATCTCTTCGGCAGTCGTCAGACCGGGCTGAAAGATCAGCGAAAAAGCTTCCTCTTCGCTCATCTTCTTGCTTTCCGCCTCCGAAATGATGCCCATTTCGATGGCTTTTTCGATGAGGGCGGCGGACGAGATGCCCCGCCCGTCGTCGGAGATCGTGAGAACAATATGTGTTCCTTCACTGAATGCCCGCAGGAAAATCTTGCCTTTTTCGTTTTTGCCCAAAAGACGGCGTGTTTCGGGCTTTTCAATGCCGTGAGCGACGGCATTCCGCAAAATATGAAGAAGCGGATCAACCAGGGAATCCAGGATCTGCGTATCGACTTCGAGATTTTCGCCCTCGATCTGAAGTTCCGTCAGTTTATTTTCCTCTTCCGCCGTTACGCGAACGGTGCGTTGCATTCTTGTTGTAAGAGTTCCAAAAGAAATCATTCTTAAACTCAGAAGTTTTTCCTGCATTTCATCAATAAGCCGTTTCTGGCTGTCAAAGAGTATTTCAAAAAAGTTGTGGATGGATTCGATCTCGGTATTGATCGTTAAAGTATCGTTCG
>JBGTRS010000146.1:0-9672 GCA_041940665.1 Pyrinomonadaceae bacterium
ACCGGATTTCCTCCGGCGGGACCTCCCAAAGTATCAACAGTGACTTTTCCCCATGCCGCGCGTGGAAAAGTCATTTGTTTTGGTTTTACGTCATTTTCCGGCTTGTTAGTGCGATGCTGGGGAGGGACTTTTCGCCGCGCCACGCGTCGAACAACTAACTTAAGACAAAACCGACGCGCGAATTTTGAACTGAATATCCTGCGTCGGCTGGAATTTGCTTCGGTGGCATTTCCGTTTACGAGCAGTCCGACGCTGGGAAATTACCTGAAGAACTGGGATGTCCGAGTTCTGGCGAACGATCTGCTTCAATCGGCGTTTCTGGACGCCAAGGCCTATATCGAAAACAACGGCGAAGAGCTTTCCGTCGAAGACATCGAAACAATTCTCGAAGACGCCTATGTTCCACAGTATCAGTTAAAAAACGCCTCGCTAAAAAACTGGTTCACCGAAACCGATGCCTGGTGGTTTGACAACGTCCGCACGAATATCGAAAAACTCGCTTCGCCCCTGAAACAGGCGATCGCTTTGAGTTTAGGAATGAAGGTCGGCGATTATGTCCTTTCGTTCAATGAGGAAACACGCATCTTGCGACAGCCGCTCTCGAACGTCTATCGAAGATTCTGGAGCATTCAGCCCGACCCCATCAACAATGGGCAAAACAACACCGCCAATAACAAGACCGCCAATGAATTCACCGCCGAAAATTATCCCGAACTGATGTTCCTGAAACTTCCGGCGGCCCATAATCAAACTCTAAAAAATTCCCTGAGCTGGACGGCCTGGCGGGAAGAATGGATTCGCGGCGGTGATGATTTCTGGAACGATCTCGAAGAAAAAACCATCGGGCATCTCGGCACGCACATCGAAACAAAATCGCAATACTTAAATCTCATCGAAGAAGTCTTAAAAACCGCTTCGCACATCAAACTCTGGGCGATCGCCCACGTCGAAGACGGCTTTGTCTCCACGCAGGACATCGTTGAGACCGTCGGTAAAGTCCGCCGCGTTGATACCATCTTCACAAAGGATTTTTCCGAACTGCTGGGAACAAAAGCCGTGATTATCACGGCATAAAATTTTCTGTTTTACTCAAAGACCTTCAACCCGTTCTTGCTTTCGTGTCAAACCTTCGAACTGTGAATCTCCATTTCCACATTTCCGCCAAAATCCTTCTCTTTTTCATAAACCTTGTGTTTGCGGTAACGCATCAGCCAGACGATGCCGGAAACACCGGCCAACAAACCGGCGATCATCGTCACGGTCTGAGCCGAAAGCATCGTCAGCGAAATTCCCGCCAAATAGGCGGAAATGCTGAACATCGTGATCTCCGCACCGCGGTCGAGAGTCGAAATGCGGCCGCGTATCCGGTCAGGCAGAGAGCGTTGAAAGATCGTTTCCTGAATCGCATATTCCGCTCCGATCAGGACTCTCGACAAGATCACGAACAGAGCCACGAGCCACAGACTCGGCATAAATCCGGCGACGGCAAAAAGGATACCGTGTAAGATCAAAGCCCAGCCGAGAAAAAGGTTGGTGATCTTTCGGCGTTCCACAAACGCCTCAACCCGGTGGGCGATGAACATCCCGACGCCCAGACCGATGCCGTTTGCCGTCATCAAGGCGGAATAAACAAAATCCTTGTTTTCGTAACCGGTAAAAACTTTTAACCCCAGACCTTCGAAAACGACCGTCGAAGCACCGCCGCCCATTGCCCAGATGATGTTCATCAAAAGGATGGTTAAAGCGAGCGGATTTTTGACCGTATAGACGATGCCTTCTTGTATCTCATCCCAAAACGAAGCCTTCTTGCCGGCGGCGATCTCCAGGCGTCTAACTTCGGGAGATTTTTCCCGCATCGCTTCGGTCGGAATCAGCCAGATCGAAACCGCCGAAGCCAAAAACGAAACGGCGTTGATGATAAAGGCGATCTTGTAACCGAAAAAGACCGCCGCCAGTCCGCCGAGGGCCGCCCCGACCGCCATCAGCAGAAACCGGCTCGAAAACATCAGAGCCGTTCCCGACAAAAGTCCGTCTTTGCCCGTAATGTTCGGCGTCGCGGCATTTTTCGCCCCTTCAAAAAAGGCCGTCGCTCCGGCCAGCAGGATCGAAGCAAAATAGGCGAGCCATAGATGTTCGGGACTTGTGACGAGCAAAAACAGCAGGGCAAACGCGGCCCGCAGGATGTCCGTCACGATCATCACGGCTTTTCGCGAAAATCTGTCGGCAAACGCTCCGGCAAGCGGCATCAAAACCGCAAACGGCAAGGTCCGCCAAAACATCAAAAGTCCCGCCGCTTCCGGCGAACCCTTTGAAACAACCCGCACCAATCCCAGACCGGCGACAAAGTTAAACCAATTGCCGAGTTCGGAAATAAGCTGACCGCTGAAAAGATACCTGAAATTGCGGTTTTGGCTGATAAGTTGTCCGTAAGTAAGATTCATAAGATTTTGGATTTTAGATTTTGGATTTTAGATTATGTCAAAATCGAAAATCGAAAATCGAAAAAGCCGTCAGAATTAATTCTAACGGCTAAACGATTCAAAAAGTTTTTCTAAAAAATTAACTTCCCGTAAAATTCGGCGGTCTTTTTTCAAAAAATGACGCGACACCTTCTTTGAAATCGTTTGCCTTGCCCGACTCGATCTGAAGCTGATGTTCGAGTTTGAGCTGCTCGGTCAGATCGTTGGCAAACGTCGCGTTAAGCATCTGTTTGATCCGCCCGATCACGGCCGTCGGGGCGACCGCAAGTTTTTTTGCCGTTACGAGTGCTTCCTGCTCGAGCATTTCGAGCGGTGTGACGCGGTTGATCATTCCAATTTCTCTTGCCCGTTCCGCCGTAATTGATTCTCCCGTCATAAACATTTCCGCCGCCAGTTTGTCGCCGACTGCCCGCGGCAGAAAGAAACTTCCGCCGCAATCGGGCGAGAGACCGATCTTGATAAACGCTTCATTAAAGGTCGCTTCTTCCGCCGCCAGAACCAGATCGCAGGCGAGGGCGAAATTCGTTCCCGCCCCGGCACAGACGCCGTTGACCGCCGCGATAAACGGAATCGGCGTTTCGCGGATCAGCTTGATAACTTCGTGCAAGGCTTTCAAAGGTTCTTCCAGAAATGCCTCGATGCGGCCTTCCATCTCCCACATCTGCTGCATTTCCCTGAGATCGCCGCCCGCACAAAAAGCCCGTCCCGCCCCCGTTAAAATCACGGCTCTTGCTCCGTCGGCGGACGCTTTTTCGATCGCCGCCCGCAAATCCTTCGATAACTGCAAGGACAAAGCATTCAAGGCATCCGGGCGGTTCATCCTGATGATCGCCACATTTTCATCCAACTGATAATCTACGGTTTCAAACATAATTTGGTAAATAAAAAGTGAAAAGTGATAGGCGATAGGTTTTTATCTTAACTTATCACCTATCACTTTTCACTTTTCACTTAATTTCAGACTACTCTCGCTCGCGAGCGGTTGGCGTTATAACATTCTTTGCATAAAACCGAACGCCCGACTTTCGGTTGAAACGGCACGGAATCGTGTCGGCCGCAATGATCGCAGACGATCTCATAACGCTTCGGTGCATTCTCGCCGCTCGCCGCCTTTTTCGAACGGCAGTTCGGACATCTCTGCGGCGACATCATATTTCTTTGATAAAAAATTTCCTGTTCTTTTTCCGTAAACAGAAAAATTTCCTTACATTGAACACATGGAATTTCTACATCAGGCATCGTTTTTTTGCTCTCCTTTCTTAAATAAAAAGTTTGGGGTGCAATAAGGAGTTTAACACAAAGGATAATTTTATCGGAAAATTATTGAGAACTTTCTTCAACTTTCGGTTCTTCGATTTTTATTTCGGAATCAAGATCATAAATCGTTTCACGGGTTTCGATTAAATCTTTTTCCTGATGTTCCCCTTTATAATAAACTTTTAGCAAATACCCATCTTCATCAAACCAGTATTTTGTATTACGTGAAATTTCCCTGCCGTCAATAAATGAAATTACATCTGTAGCTTCATAAACTTTTGTATTTTTATCACCTAATTTTTCTATTTCCAGAAAAAATGTAAGCGGCAATGTGATTTTACTTTTCACACAACCCGGGCATCCGAATCCGCTTTGAGGAAAATGCAATTCCCATTTTCCATTATTGCGTCTGACATATTGCCGATATTCAATTCTGATAAATTCATTTTTATAAATCTCTTCACCGACTTCCGAAGAAAAGGAACGATAAGTCCGATCGGGCGGAATTGTTTCAAAAATTTCTACTTTTCTTTCAATAATTTTTGTGCCGTTTTGGGTGTATTTTTCTTCTGTCGTTTTATGACGATAAGATTGTTTCGATAGTAATTTGTCGGAATTAGTTTTGAGTTCATTCAACTCCTTCTCGCTAACAAACTTTTTTTGAGCAAACAATGTCTGTGAATAACAGATCAAACCAATCAATAACAGAACCAAATTGAGTTTTCGCAACCGCATAATTAAACCTCTTAATTGAAATTTATTTTACATTATTTTATTGCAGACAGTGCTTAATTAACTTCTGTGTTTTGACCGCGTTAGCGGTAGTTTGAATTTAGTCGTGCGTGGTGTCAACGCACGACTAAATTGTGAAAATGTCATTGGTCGCGTCAGCGACAATTGACACGGCGACTGATGTTCAAGCGTCGCTGACGCAACGCGGGCTTGATTTGACGTTCTCCGTGCTTTGAAACGTACGGCTAAATTCACCGCATCGCTACGCGATGAATTACGCAAAGACTTCATTTAATTCCGCGACGTGATTTTTTACGGTTTCGCCCAAGGTTTCGAGATTGTAGCCGCCTTCCAGACAAGATACGATGCGGCCTTCGCAGGTTTCATCCGCCCATTGTTTGATGGTTTTCGTCATCGAAATATAATCCGCGTCTTCAAGCAGTAATTGCCCGAGCGGGTCGGTTAAATGTGCGTCAAAACCGGCGGAGATAAAAATGAGATCGGGCTTAAAGTTTTTATTTATATCGGCCACCGCATTTTCAAACATCCGTTTTTGCTCATCAGCCGGAACTCTCGCCTTGACGGGAACATTCATCGTAAAACCTTTCCCGCGTCCGTAACCCGTTTCGCCGCGTGAACCCGTTCCGGGATACCATGGATATTGATGCATCGAGAAAAAATAAACAGACGGATCATCAAAGAAAATCCCCTGCGTCCCGTTGCCGTGATGGACGTCCCAATCAATGATCGCCACCCGTTCGATCTCCTTATAGCGATTCTGGGCATATCTTGCCGCCACCGCGACGTTATTGAACAGACAAAACCCCATCGCATTTTCAGCCGTCGCGTGATGCCCCGGCGGACGCACGGCAACGAACGCATTTTCGGCTTCGCCTTCCATCACCGTATCAACCCCTTGGCAAACGCCGCCCGCCGCAAAAACGGCCGCTTCGAACGAATTCAAAGAGATCATCGTGTCGTTATCGAGTGCTTCATAGCCGCGTTCAAACGCCGTTTCGACCAACTTGTAATGATCCTTCGTATGTGCCGCCTGAATGATTCCTTTGGAAACTTCCTTCGCTTCGATCTCCGAAAGCGACCCCCAAAGTTCTTCATCATTTTTCAAAGCGTTCATCACGACCTCATATCGCTTCGGCGTTTCGGGATGCCCGAATCCCGTGTCGTGTTTCTGATAGATCGGATGGTGTATAAGTGCTGTTGTCATAATAAAAAACTTTAACGCAAAGACGCTAAGAAGCAAAGACGCTAAGAGTTATATATGGAAACTTTGCGACTTTGCTTCTCTGCGATTTTGCGTTAAAAAAATCTACTCAAATAAAAGCCGTTTCATGAAGCAGTTCGCCCGTTGTAAATCTTTCCAGACTCAAACAATTTACGTCCAGAAATGAAGCTTCGCCGTCCAAAATTATTTCCGCTAAAGCCCTTCCGGTCGCGGGCGAGTGCATTACGCCGTGGCCCGAAAAGCCGTTGGCGAAATATAAGCCTTCGATGTCGCAACCGCCTAAGATGGCGTGATGATCGGGCGTGTTTTCATATAATCCGGCCCGGCATTTTTCTATAATCGGCGTTGAGGTTGAAAGAAACGGAGCGTATTTTTCGGCTCTCTCATAGACTTTCGGGATAAACGCTTTGTCGAATTCCCTGTCGAATGAAGGTTTTTCATTTTTGTCGGGATATGCAAAAAGCAGTTCATTAGTGACGGTTTGTTCGTGCTTTGCACTCATTGCAAGCGAGCCGCTTGCGTTCCAGTCGCGGGCCGGCCGGAAGTGAAAACCGCTTCCGAGGTCAATGACCATCGGCAAATTTTCCGGCAGAATTTCTCTGCTTTTTGCCCAGACGATCTGACGTTTTAAGGGTTCGACGGGCAGATCTATTCCGGCGGTTTTGGCCAAACCTTTCGCCCAGGCACCGGTGCATAAAACAAGCGTTTCGCATTCGATCCGGCCTTTGTTTGTTTCGACCGCCGAGACCTTTCCGTTTTTTGTTTCGATGGCTGAAACTTCCGTTTGATATAGGATTTTTGCACCGTTTTCAAAGGCTTTTTCGCTAAACCCAGCCATCACCGCCAGCGGATTGATAAAACCGTCGGTTTGGCCGAAACTTCCGCCGATGATTTTCTCGCAGTTCAAACCTTGGACGAGTTCGGAAATTGCTTGAGTATCAACAATTTCAACGCCTTTAACGCCCAAAGATTTTTGTGTTTCGACATTGCGTTTTAAGTATTCGAGTTCGCTATTCTTCGTTGCAAAAAACAAATAGCCGCGTGGTTCGTAGCCGCAATTCCAGTCCCAACTTTCAAAAAAACCGATCGAATACTGCGACATCTTGATATTGATCTCTGTTTCAAACTGCGAACGGACGCCGCCCGTCGCTGCTCCGGTCGAACCTAAACCCTGTTTTGCCTCGCGTTCGAGTATCAAAACATCATTCGCTCCATTTTCGGTCAGATGAAAAGCGACGCTCGCCCCGACAACGCCGCCTCCGATGATGATTATTTCCGCCTTTTGCATTTATTCCGATTTAAATCCCGATGCCTTCAAAACGAATTCGGGAACTCCCGGTTCATCCGCGACGAGAAATTCCCTGCCTTTATCCAAAGTCCAGCGATGAAGCCACGAAATTCCGGCTCTTTTTGTATAATTATCGGGCAGTTGGTAGGCTTCGTCCTGTAAGGCATCTTCCAAAGTTATAAATTTATAACCGCGTTTTTTATACATTTCGGCGAGGTCTCCGAAAAGTTCGGCGTTGATCGAATTGGCGTGAAGAAGCAGAATTTGTTTGACCTCATAACCCAAAGTTTTCATTGATTGTTGTTCCCAGTAAACAGTTTTGGCTTCGAGATACGGAACGTAGGCTTTGGCGATTTCTTTTTTCAATTTCTTGTCGTTTTTTTCGACGGCATTATCGTAAGCACTGGCAAAAATGTAATCGGCATTATCGATCGTCACGGGTGCAATTGTGTATTGATGTTCATCGAGAAAATCTTTCAGGTCGTTTTTAATTTCCATCGTCAAACCCGTCCACAAATAGGGATGACGGAAATATCTGATCTTCATTCCCTTTGCTTCAAGGAGTTTTTTCGTGACGATCTCGCCCTGGAGAATTTCCGCCTTGTATTTGTCCAGAGGGTTATCGTGCAGACTCAAATGCGAGAACGTATGATTGCCGAGTTCGAGTCCCGCATCAATCCACTGTTGTAGCAAGGCAACTTCGGCGTCAACCAGTTTTTCATCCTTATAAAGTTTGCTTTCATTGACAAAACCGATCGCCGGAACTTTTTGTTTCTGGATATGTCCGAGCAGTTTTCTGGTTATCATCTGCCGTTTTTTCAGATCGCTGTTTTTGACGACGACCGGCAGATCGTCAATCGTAACGGCGACAAATCTTTCTTGTGCATTTATTGATAATACAAAGATCAAAATGCAAATACTGAATAATAAAAATCTCATAAATCTTCTCTGTGTCCTCTGTGGCTAAAATCACTTCGCAAAAACTTTTGAAAAATCCCTAAAGCCTTTAAACTCCAAAGCGTTTCCGGCCGGATCGAGAAAAAACATCGTCGCCTGTTCGCCGACTTCGCCTTCAAACCGAACTTTTGGTTCGATGATAAATTTAACGCCCTTCGCTTTCAGCTTTTCGGCAAATTCTTTCCATTCTTCCATCGGCAATAAAATTCCGAAATGCGGAATCGGAACGGCGTCCGCATCAACAGCGTTGGTTGATCTGACGCCGACATTTTCGGGCGAAAGATGCGTGACGATCTGATGCCCGAAGAGATTAAAATCGATCCAGCACTCCGAACTTCGGCCTTCTTCGCATTCCAAAACCTCGCCGTAAAATTCTCGGGCTTTTTCCAGATCGTCAACCGGAAAAGCCAAATGAAATAAATTATTCATAATTTTGTATATGGTAAATAGTGAATAGTAAATGGTTGGTTAAAACCAAGAAAACTATTTACTATTCACTATTCACGTTTTTTATAATTTGCCTGATCGCTCCCAAATGATATGCCGTATGGGCGATGATCGCGATCGAATCGCCGATGTTGTCCTGATTCCATTGCTCGATTCCGGCGAAACACCGCAGAACATTTTCATAAGATTTTCGCATACCTTCACGCAAAATGTCCCATTCCTCAACGCTGACCGTTTCGATCAGCCAGCTCTGTTCCCAAATGACCGCTTCCGTTCGGCCCTCGATGAATTCAACAAGGCGGTCGAGATAAAATTTGGCGTGTTCGGTCTGGGCGGCGATGGTCGTTTCATTGATTTTTTTTGAAGCCGCTTCCGCCGAAACGCTTTCTAAAGTGTTGAAAACGCCGACTCCGTTATCGAGATACGCACTTCCCTGACCTTCGGGCGAGCCTTCAAACGTCTCGCGTAAAAGGATCAGGAGGTCTTTTAGGAAATCTTCCTTGCCGATCAAATTTTTATCCGTATTATTCATTTGTTATTCTTTTAAATTCTAGGTTGTATTGACTTATCATCAATTGCCACTAGCTTCAGCTAGTGGTTAGATTCAAAATGTTACTTTCGGCTTTAGCCGAACTAAACAAAAAGTATTATTCCTTATTGCTTTAGCACAAATTAGGCTAAAGCCGAAAGGATGATTGATATTTTAAATAAATTGGGCTAAAGCCCGATTTTACAGAAACTTGCAACCCACTAGCTGAAGCTAGTGGCAAGTTATAAGAATTAAAATGTCAACACAACCTAAACTATGGCAATGGAAAATATCGAAAAATTTATCAACGAATTTACAAAAAGTCTGCAAGCGGAAACTTTTGTAAAAATGACTTTAGGAAATTATAAAGGCACGGACGAACATCTGCAAAAACTGCTCGTGCGTTTGATAAAAACAAAAAAAGGCATCCGGCTTTTCTTTCTTTACCGCTACAACACACGCGACACGGTCAAGAATTACGGTTTTAAGAAAGGCACGAAAATTTTGCGGGAAATTTTAGGCAACGATTTTTTTGCCGGCCATCTTTTTACGACCGAAAATAATTTTCAGCTCGACATCGGAAAACGCGGACGCTCGCGTCTGAACGTGGCGAAACCGACCTTCAAGGTCAAACCCGATCTCGGACATGACCGCGAAAAGCAGAGGTTTGTTGACCAAAATGCGTTTTACTTAAAAGCCCTTGGCATCACGACCGATGCGGGAAAGATCCGCGATAAAC
>JBGTRS010000147.1:0-9652 GCA_041940665.1 Pyrinomonadaceae bacterium
CAAAAAAATAAATACTCGCGGGTTGGGGATGCCCGCACCCCGAAATTAATTATCGACAAAAGATTTCAGTTCATCCAAATCTTTCAATGATAAAAATACTTTAACGACCTTCGGATCGAATTCGATTCCCGCCCATTCGGTCAGGTATCTCCTGACTTCGGCCTGCGGGATCGGAATGCTGTAGGGACGCGAATCGGTCATCGCCGAATACGTATCACAGATTCGCAGGATTCTCGCCCCGAGCGGAATCTGTTCGCGTTCGAGTCCGTCCGGATAACCGGTTCCGTTCCACCATTCGTGATGCCAGCGGACGATCAGCTGAACGGCTCGCGGCAAACCGCGTTTGGCGGTTTCCTGTTCGCCGATAACGGGATGTCTCTGCAAATCATAAAGTTCCTGGGTGTTTAGGATTCCTTCGCGGTGGATGTAACTGCGGTTCATCGCCATCTCGCCGATGTCGTGAACGAGGGCGGCGTTCTGCAAAGTCTGCCGGTCGTGCGAGGCAAGACTGAACTGTCTGGCCACGGCGTCGGCTAAAACCGCGATTCGTCGGGCGTGCGGATTCGGATAACCTTCGAACTTATCTATCGCTTCGGAAAGTTTCAGAAGCTCTCTGCCCGCATTTATCTCTTGAATCATTGCTGTTTCAGGAACTGACATAAAAAAACAACTCTTTTAAGAAAAGTTAATTACATAACGTAAAATAATTTTCTTCAATAAATCTTCTAAATTTTTGAAATTCCCCGATTAAGAGTTTTACTATTTCTAGCCTAAACTGTCGAGTAGAGATTGTGCTTCTTTGTTTTCGGGAGCGAATTCCAAAAGCCGGTTCAGTTCGCCTTTCGCCCGGGCTTTGAGTCCGATTTCGATAAACAATTCGACGAGCATTATGCGATAGATGGTATTTTCGGGATCGAGTTTGACGGCGGTTTGCAGTTCCGCTTCGGCCTTATGACGCTGAGCTTTATCAAAAGAAAGTGCCTTGCCGTAAAAAGCGTGATAACGGGCATTGTCGTCCTCGAGATGGACGGCACGTCCCAGATAAGGCAGAGCTTCGTAATAATTCTGATCCATCAAAAGGTCATAACCGCTGTCGAAATTTTCCGCCGCGAGAGAAGATTTATCGGAAGAGTCAACGGCTTCTTTGGAGACCGGCGTCGAGGTATCAACTCCCTGACTCTCTAATGCTTCCAGAACTTTGCGGAGTTTGAAGTCATAAACTTCACGGGTTTCTTCATCTTTTAATGTCTCATAAGCGTGAGCCAATTCGGTAAAAGCGGTTTGGATTCTCGCGTGCAATTCCGGTTCGACCTTTTTGTGAAACAGATCGGGATGAAAATTTTTGGCGAGCCGGAAATAGACCTTTTTGATGGCCGCAAGTTCCGAACTTGGTTTAAGTCCGAAGATGTCGTAATGAGTTGCCGCCGTTTCCATCCGGTCGAGATATTCTTCCAGCGAAAGTCCGGCTTCTTCTATTTTGCCGTTTTTCGCTTTTTCTTCTGCGGCCAGCCTTTCGGCTTCTGCGGCTTTTGCGGCTTCTTCTTCCTCTTCTGCGGCTTTTTGTTTCGCTTTTTGTTCGGCCTTTAATTGCTCTGCCTCAACGGATAATGCCGAAGTTTTCAGTGTCAGCGGTGTGGAATTTATTTTTGAGATGATGTTTTGATTAAAAACCGCATTCCATTTATATCTAAAGACAAGGCCGCCGAGCCACAAGGCATAGAGGGCTTTCAGAATAACATCGTTGGTCAGACCGCTCATTGTTCTAAGTGCTTCGATCGTCAGAGGTTCATCGCCGATCCTTGAAAGTATGAAAGCTTCCTGCGGGCTGAAAATTAAGGATGTGTCTTCAGCTTCGGGGTTGGTGCCGAATTCTTCATCAAAACTTTTGAATCTGGCTTGTATCTTTTGCCAGTCCAGACTTTTTGCGTATTCAAAAAGACTTGCACCGATATTTACATCAAAACATAATCCTTGCTTGATACGGGCGAGGGAATCGAAGTTCCATTCGCCTTCTTTCCAGTATAAAGTATCTTTCAAAATCCGCTCGATCTGTTTGACGAGAAATGAATCAATTTCCTCCTTTGAACAAAGATTTTCTTTCACAAGGCTCTTGGCCAGAAAAAGATCGTTCGTGAAGTTTTCGATCTTGACGAGTTTTTCCTTGGAGATTTTTTCCTGATCGAGAAGAATTTGAAAAAGCCGGTGTTTGCGGGAATTGGAGACGGCGAAAACGATCCTGCCTTTGTCGAAATAAACGATGACCTTTTGCTCGTCGCTCGAAAGCCGTAGCGAACCGTCGAGTTTGGTCTGGGCGATCTCGACGATCAGTTCGGCGAGCGGTGTCCGAACTAATTTTCCTTTTATTTCGAGTGTGTTTGCGGCTGTCATTTTGGACGTATGAATGATTTCCTATGGAGAGTCCGGGACTTTGCTTTGTTTATAATAGCAAAATGTTCGAAGACTTGTTAAGCAGATTTTTTCCGGGAAGCAATTTAACAAAAGGATTTCCGGCATTTAACATAAAAACTGATGCTTCACAATTTTGAGATAGGAGGCGAAAAGATCAGGCTTTGGCAAAAGAACGGCGAGTCGTTTCAGCATATTCTGATGAAGGCTCTGGGCTATGCGATGTTTGTCGGAAAATATCCTTCTCTGGAGATCGAAACCAGGGTCGGTTTGCGTTACAAACCCGATCTCGTCGCACAGAAAGGCAAACGCGACTTTGAATTCTGGGGTGAATGCGGCCAAAACACCATTCGCAAAACCGCCTGGCTTCTCAATCACGCCCGCATCAAGGAATTCGCCCTCTTTAAGATCGGCTTTAACGCCGACCCGCTCATCAAACAGATCCGCCGGGAAATTCCCAAAAAATACCGTCCCGAAAAGCGTCTCATCCTGATAAATTTTACAAAGGAAATTGTCGGTTTGACCATAGATAAAAAAATTGAGAAAGTTCCAGATGATTGGTTTGAAAAATTTCAAATTTAGACAGTCTAACTAATGAATCAAATTCCTGAGATAGAGTTTCGCGAATGCACGACGGTTACTGAATTAGCGGAATGCGTCCAACTGCAAAGAGATGTTTTCAAATTGCCGGAAATCGAAATCTCGCCGGTTCGCCATTTTATCGTGACAAAAAACGCGGGCGGTTTTACGATCGGGGCGTTTGCCGAAAAAAAACTCGTCGGGTTCGTCCTGTCGGTGCCGGCGGTCTTAAACGGCGAACCGGCGTTTTATTCGCATATGACGGCCGTGGCGGATGATTTCCAAAGCTTCGGCATCGGGGCCAGATTGAAATGGTCGCAGAGAAAAAGTTCTCTTGAAAGAGATATAAAATTTATCAAATGGACGTTTCAGCCCGTGATGGCTCGCAACGCATTTTTTAATCTCGAAAAACTCGGGGCGATCGTCCGCCATTACGAACCGAATTTTTACGGGACGGATTATTCGACCTCGCACGAACAGGCCGGTCAGCTCGGTCTGGAAAGCGACCGGCTTTTTGCCGAATGGCGGCTCGAAAGCGAAAAGGTCGAGGCACTTGCAGAGGGCGAAAAGTTCGAGGAAAAAAAGAAAGTCGTCCGAAAGATCGAGATTCCGAACGACTGGAATTCGCTGGTCAAAAACGATCCGAAAAAGGCGATCAAAGAACAAGACCGCATCAAAGAAGAATTTCAAACCGCCTTTTCTGAGGGTTTGATCTGCCGCGGTTTTGAACGCGATGACGAAAACCCGAAATATCTTTTGTTTAGCGACTAAAATGTTTTCGATAGATCCCGACATCAGACAGGCCGAAACCCTATCGTCCCGTTTCTACACGGATGAAAAGTTTTTCGAGCTTTCCAAAGAAAAGATCTTTGCCCGCAGTTGGCAGTTTGTCGGTTTTTCCGCAGAAATAAACAACATCAAACCGCATATCATTTTAGAAGGTTTTCTCGATGAGCCGGTCCTTTTAACGAAAAACGGCGAAACTCTCAATTGTCTTTCCAATGTCTGCACCCATCGCGGCAAAATTCTGGTCGAAAAAGATTGCGAAGCAAATGGAATCCGCTGCGGTTATCACGGCCGGCGGTTTGATCTTGACGGCAAATTTCTTTCGATGCCGGAATTTGAAGAAACGGAAAATTTTCCGAGTGAAAAGGATAATTTAAGAAAACTTCCGCTGGCGATCTGGAATAGGTTTTTATTTTCCTCACTAATTCCGGTCATCGAGTTTGACAGATTTATTACCGAAATGGATCAAACAATGTCGGATTTTGACTTTGAACATCTGCGACTCGCTGCGACCAGAGATTACGAGGTCAAGGCGCATTGGGCTTTGTATTGCGAAAATTTTCTTGAGGGTTTTCACATTCCGTTCGTTCATCAAGATTTGAATCAGGCGATTGATTACGGAAGTTACGAAACAAATATTTTCAAATACTCAAGTGTGCAGATCGGTAAGGAAAATAATTCACAGATGAACACGGATGAACACGGATGTTTTAAGGATGGAATTGCGGCGTATTATTTTTTTATCTTCCCGAATCTGATGTTCAATTTTTATCCGTGGGGAATTTCGGTCAATATCGTTAAGCCGATTAAAAAAGATCTGTCGAAAATCTCGTATCTGACGTTTGTCAATAACGAATCAAATTTGAAAAAAGGTGCCGGAGCGGATTTGGAAACGGTCGAATTTGAAGATCAGGCGGTGGTCGAATCGGTGCAGAGAGGAATCAATTCGAGGTTTTACGAAAAGGGCAGATATTCGCCGACGAGAGAGCAGGGAACACATCATTTTCATCGTCTGATCGCCGAATTTATTAGTAATTGATAAACCGCAAAGATCGCTAAGAGATTTAAAGAATACTTTGCGTGCTTGGTGATCTTTGCGGTTAAATAATTTTATGAACCTCTTTGAACAAGAAGAAATTAAACTCGAAATCGAAAACCTGCGTGCCGAGATCAACCGGCATAACGAACTTTATTACCAAAAAAACGAGCCGGAAATTGCCGATTACGAGTTTGATAAATTGCTCGAACGCTTAAAAAAACTCGAAGAAGAAAACCCGCAATTTATAACGCCAGATTCACCGACGCAAAGAGTCGGAGGCAAAGCGGAGGGCTTCGAGCCGTTCGTTCATAAAGTTCCGATGATGTCGCTGGACAATTCCTACAATTTGGATGAACTTCGGAAGTTTGACGAAAGATGCCAGAAACTCGCGGACGGACGCGGATTTGAATATGTGGCGGAACTCAAGATTGACGGGCTTTCCGTTTCTCTGCATTACGAAAACGGAATTTTGGTCGCCGGTGCGACCCGCGGCGACGGCGTAACGGGTGATGATGTTCTAAATAATGTCAAAACGATCCGTTCGATTCCCCTCAAATTGAAAGACGATTTTCCGGACGAACTGGAAGTCCGCGGTGAGGTTTTTATGTCCCGCACGGTTTTTGATGAAATTAACGCCGAACTCGAGATGCAGGGCGAAAGAACTTATGCCAATCCGCGAAATTTTGCGAGCGGAACTTTGCGGCAACTCGATTCGGCAATCGTCGCGTCGCGTCGGCTCGATATGTTTCCGTATGATGTTTTACGCGGAAATCAGAAGGCTTTTCGGACGCATTGGGAAAATTTCGAGTTTTTGGAAAAGCAGGGTTTTAATGTCAATCCGCATCGGCGAAGGTGCGAAAACATCGAAGAGGTCATCGGGTTTTGCAATGAGATGGAAACGCGACGCGATTCACTCGATTACGATATTGACGGCGTGGTCGTCAAAGTAAATTCGACCGATCTGCAGGACGAATTCGGAGCAACGACAAAAGCCCCGCGTTGGGCGATTGCCTACAAATATCCGGCGATGCAGGCGACGACTCGGCTTAACGGAATTACCGTGCAAGTCGGACGCACCGGAGCATTAACACCCGTTGCCGAACTCGAACCCGTTTTACTGGCTGGAACTGTCGTGTCGCGTGCGTCATTGCACAATGAAGACGAGATCAAACGCTTGAACATCAAGATCGGCGATTGGGTTCTGATCGAAAAATCGGGCGAAATAATTCCGCAGGTTATCAAAGTCGTCGAATCAAAACGCGACGGGAATGAACAGGAGTATGAATTTCCAAAACAATGTCCGGTTTGTGAGGCCGACGTTCTGCGTCCCGAAGGCGAAGCCGTGACGCGATGCACAAACCCTGATTGCCCCGCCAAAATAAAAGCTCGCATCGGTTATTTTGCGATGCGAAAAGCGATGGACATCGAAGGATTGGGAAGCGTTCTCATCGAAACTTTGGTTGATAAAGGTTTGGTCAAAAATGTCGCCGATCTTTATACGCTCGATGTCGAAACGCTCGCCGAATTTGAACGAATGGCGGAAAAGTCCGCATCAAACGTCATCAACCAGATCGAAGCCAGCAAAGAACGCGGTTTTCAGCGTCTGCTGTTCGGCTTGGACATCAGGCACGTCGGCGAAAGATATTCAAAAATTCTCGCCAATCAAGTCCGTTCAATCGAAAACCTTTCAAATGCAACCGTCGAAGAACTCGACGCGATTCCCGAGATCGGCGAAAAGGTCGCCGTCAGCATTTTCAACTTTTTTGAAAATCCGAAAAGCCAAGAATTGATCGAACGTCTGAAAAATTATGGTGTTCGCATGGAAGTTGATGAAGCTTCATCAGCGAAATTAGACGAAAGATTTGTCGGCAAAACCTTCGTCCTGACGGGCAAACTCGAACAATTCACCCGCACCGAAGCCGCCAAACTCATCGAAGAACGCGGCGGACGGGTCGCTTCATCGGTTAGCAAAAACACCGATTACGTCGTCGCCGGCGAATCGGCCGGTTCAAAACTCACAAAGGCTGAAAATTTGGGTGTGAATGTTTTGAGCGAAAGCGAATTTCAAGAAATGATTTAGTTGATGGAAGAAAGTTTATTGAATTTTCTAAGAAAAGAATTACAACCTATTGAATTGGGTATTAAAAATTGAACATACCATATTTGTCGCGTCAGCGACGATTGAAGATTATCCTCATAAAAATCATATTCAACTGTCGCTGACGCGACAGCTAATGACTTTCTTATTTTTAACGGGCAATAAATTACACGGCTAAGTTCTGATAGTCGCTAACGCGACATTTAGGGAATTATTTTTTATAAGAAAACTCTATTGTTAGCAGTAAATTTGAAGTTAGAATTATATAAAATACACGCTTCTAAAACCTCATTTTAAGATCGGGATAATACTCAAAGAGTTCATCAAATGTCATTATGTTATTTTCCGCGTTTTAGTTTTTTCCTGAAAATATCTATGAACTGATTCAGTTCCCGGACGCTCAGTAATTTTGCCGTGATCAGAAATGTGATTCCGCCTAGGCCGATCGGGACGAAGGTTTCGATGAGTTTTATCAGGAATCTTTTTTCGCCGAAGTAGTTGGTCAAGAATTGATAGGAAAACCAGCAGACGGCGGACATCAACGCCGAGGCAATGGCGATTTTGATAAAAGAAGCGATGATTTTGCGGGCTTCGATGCGTTTGATCTTGCGACGCATCAAAATCGTTAAAGCCAGGAAATTTAATGTCGCGACGATCGAAGTGGCGAGAGCGACTCCGGCGTGGCCGAAACCGTTCGGTCGTTCGGGCGAAACGCCGACGGTTGAAAAATAGGTCATCAAAGAGTAACTGAAAAATATATGGACGACGATCGAAGCGACGCTCACATACATCGGCGTTTTGGCGTCTTCGAGGGCGAAAAACGACGGCGAAAGAACTTTGATTGCCGCGTAGCCCGCCAGCCCGACCGAATAAGCGGCGAGCGACCACGACGCCATATTCGTGTCGATCGCCGTAAATGCCCCGCGTTCGTAAATGAGGCGGATGATCGGTTCGCCGAGAACGATCAGACCGCAGGCCGAAGGGATCGTCAGAAGAAAAACCAATCCGATGGAATTGGAAAGGGTCGAACGGAATTTTTCGATGTTGTTTTCCGAACCGAGTCTTGCCAGCGTCGGAAGCGAGGCGACGCCGATGGCCACACCGAACACGCCGATCGGAAACTGCATAAGACGAAACGAGTATTGAAGCCACGAAACGCCGCTTTCGATTCCCGAAACGATCGTCGTATCGACCAGCACCTTAATCTGTACGGCGGATGTGCCGATGATCGCCGGTCCCATCAGTTTCATCACCCGCCAGACGCCCCGGTCAGTAAAGCTCAAGATCGGTTTAAAGCGAAAGCCGACCTTATAGAGCGATGGGATCTGAATGGCAAATTGGGCTATTCCGCCGAACAAAGTTCCGATCGCCATGCCCGTAATCGCCCATTGTCCCGACATCGGCGGTATTTCATCGGCTTTGACGGCCGTTTCCCAACTGCCGCCGCTTAAATAATATGCAAAACCGAGTCCGGCCAGGATCGAAACAATGTTAAAGGCGGTGGAAGCCGAGGCCGGAATGGCAAAATTGCCTTTTGTGTTCAAAACTCCCATGGCGACTGCCGCCAATGCGACCATCAGGATAAATCCGAACATAATACGGGTTAAGGTTACGGCCAGAGCGGCTTTTTCGGGCGGAAACCCAGAGGCGATGATGCCGACGAGAAACGGTGCGAAGATAATTCCGAGAACGACTATTCCGCTTAACACGACAGCCAGAGCGTTAAAAACCAGAGCCGCCAGCCGCCACGCTTCTTTTTCGCTGACATTGACCGTGTAATCCGTGAAAATTTTTACAAATGCGGTTGATAAGGCTCCTTCGGCAAAAAGATCTCTGAGAAGATTCGGTATCCGAAAGGCGACGTTGAAAGCATCGGTCAAATATCCCGCCCCGAAGAAATTTGCAAAAACTGTTTCCCGGACAAGACCGAAAATGCGCGAGAGCATTACGAAGGCGGAAACGATACCCGCAGATTTAGCGACGCTTCTTAATTTCGGCGGCTCGGATTTTTCGGCTTCGGCTTCGACGATCTGAGAAACTTCGGTCGGGTCGGATAGATCTTCGGCTGTTTGATCGGTCGGCGGTAAATTTTCGGAATTGCTCATCTTTTGTGCCAGAGAGATTTTGTAATCTCAAAGATTTTGCATTATTTAGCGGTTTTCGACAAGTTCAAAAAAAAGAAGCCGAGCAAAACTCAGCTTCTTCTTAAAATTTGTTAAAAATTTCATTTATTCGTCGTCATCTTCATCTTCGATTCCGCTTCGTAAATTTTTCGGGTTGCGGATACGCGATTTGGCGAGTCTTCTTTCCATATCGACCGGAATATACCGCATCGGAACGGCTCCGCCGAGTTCGCCTTGAACGAGCGGAACGAAGTAATTTTGGAAACTTCTGAAACGGCTGACGCTACCGCGTTGATTAAAGATAACGAACAGGAATTTTCCTTGTCTGGTGGTGATTTCGCCGCTCAAAGTGCTGACACCGCCGTCGGTTCTGCCGAGAGTTCCGGTTTTTCCAACGACGCTTCCGCGGAAAAATCCGGTATTGAAACGGTTTCTTAATGTTCCATCGTCAATTCCGGCCACCGGCATCACGTCGGCAAAGGTCATTTTATTTTTTTGCAGAAAATTTTTGAATGTGCGGAGAAGCCGCATTTGAGCTCGCGGTGAAACGCGGTTGATTCCCAAACCACTGCAGGTTGCGAGACTAAATTCGGACGGATCAACTCTGGTATCCTGCTGAAC
>JBGTRS010000148.1:0-9620 GCA_041940665.1 Pyrinomonadaceae bacterium
ACAGAATTTTTGGTGCTTTCAAACCATCCCAGGTCAGTGGGCATTTGATCACAACATTATCTGCGATTTTAGCAAGTTCACGACCTTGTTCAAGCATACCTTCCGTATCCAAAGCCGTTACTTCCGCCGACACATCGCCATCAACGATTTCGCAAATCTCTGCGATTCTTTCTTTAAAATCAATATCTCCTTCTTTTGCAACGAGCGAAGGGTTTGTCGTAACACCGTCAATTAAACCTAATTCACTGCCTTCCCTGATTTCTTCCAAATTTGCCGTATCAATAAAAAATTTCATAAATTCTCCTAAAATAATGTATTTATAAACTTATAACTTTGTTTCGTAAAATGCCGATATATTCTATTTCAATTTCGCATATGTCGCCGTCAGATAATTTTGAAACACCGGATGGGGTTCCGGTTGCGATGACATCGCCTTTTTTTAAACTCATTTGATTTGAAATGTATCTTATCAAAAAAGGAATATCAAATATCATCTGCGAAGTTCTTCCATCCTGTTTTATCTCGCCGTTGATTTTTGTAGTTATTCTCAAATCCGATGGATCAATTTTGTCCGTAAAAACTTCACCGATCGGACAAAACGTGTCGAATGATTTTGCTCTCGTAAATTGTATGTCCCTGCGTTGCAGATCTCTTGCCGTAACGTCATTTAAGCAAGCAAATCCCGAAATGAATTCAAACGGATCATCATTTTTTGAAAGTCCCTTGCAATCGCGTCCGATAATGACTGCAAGTTCACCTTCATGCTCAACCCGCTCAGATTGTTCGGGAATCAATATATTTTCGTTGTTACAAATAATTGATGAAGGGGCCTTTAAGAACAAAAGCGGTTCGGCAGGTATTTCATTTCCTAATTCCTTTGCATGTTCGGCATAATTTCGTCCGACACAGACAATCTTTGAGGGAATACCAAATTCGAATATATTCATCTTTTTTAATTTTTAGAACGCTGTCTCCGAAACAACCTCAGAAGGTTCACTTTCATTACCGAATTTATCAACAGCTACAATAAAGTAGAAGTAATTTTTGCCGGATTCAACTTTTGTATCCTGGAAAGTATTTGCTTTCAGAAGTTCCGGGGTCAAAGGTGTCCAATCTTTTTTAGGTATATCGGGATTTTCCGACCGAAAAATCTTATATCCGATCACATCCTTTTCTGAATTAATTGCAAAGAATATCGAAATAGTATTCGGGGCGGCGGCGATCGTTATTGCATCCGGCGGATTTGGAGAAAAAGTGTCCTGCGGTTTTAAGGTAATTTCATTTGAAGCAGAACTTTCAACTTCATCTCCGTTATTTCCGAGCGATACGGTACGTACAAAATATGTGTATTCTTTCCCGAAGTCAAAAAAAGTGTCCTCATAATTATTATCAGAGACGGGACGTTCATTTAAGCGTTTGGTATTTTCATTCGGACTTTTTCGATAGATATTATATCCGATGATATTGGCGGGTTTAGATGAGTCAACATTCATTTCGGGAGATTTCCAGATCAAACTTATCTGATCTTGACTTACCTCCGTTCTTAGTTCCGTGGGATTTAGAGCAACTCTCGAAGAAGGTTCGATAATCAAGAAATTTGAAAAAGCTGCTTTTTGACCGGATGAATTTACAAAACGGATAGAATAACGAAGCCTTGCCGGTTGCCCGGCAAACTGTAATGTATCAATAAAAGTTTTCTCCTGAAATGCAAAATCTGAATCAGTTATCGGAATTGCCGCAATGAGTGTACTTCTTGCGGCAAATTCTTCTTCTGTTAATGTTAAAGGAGAATCCAACTTTTCAGTCAAACGGTAAATATCGGCACGATTTATATTAAGAATACTGCCATCGGAAGCATTTCGGGCAGGCATTTGCCACACGATCCGGATTTGATTGCCGATCTGCGTCCCCGTGATGGCAACTCTCTGAGAAACTCTTTCAACCGGTGGGAGCGGAGGCTTTCTTTTACCGCAGTTGCCTGAAAAAGCTATACAAACCAATAAAGCAACTATTAATTGCATTGGTTTAATAAGCGTTTTGAAATTTTTGTGTTTTAAGTGCTTAATAAGCGACTGCATAAATCAAAGTATGTATTGTCTTAAATTTTGATCTTGAACAAGCCCTTCAAGTTTGTTGCTTACATATTCACGGTCAATGATCTGGTGCTTTTCTTCCAACTCGTTACCTTTAAAACTTATCTCTTCGAGCAGTGTCTCGAGAAGGGTGTGCAACCTTCTCGCCCCTATATCTTCAGTAGTTCGATTGATTTCTTCGGTCATTTCGGCGAGCCTTGAAATCGCATCTTCAGAAAATTCTAGCTCGATGCCCTCTGTCTTAAGCAATGCTTGATACTGCTTAATTAAGGAGTTTTTCGGTTGTATAAGGATTTGCTTAAAGTCTTCGAGGGTTAAGGACTCTAATTCAACTCTGATCGGAAACCGCCCCTGAAGTTCGGGGATCAAATCCGAGGGTTTTGAAACATGGAAAGCACCGGCCGCAACAAATAGAATATGTTCGGTATTGACCATCCCGTATCTTGTATTAACGGTTGTTCCTTCGACGATCGGAAGCAGATCTCGTTGGACTCCCTCCCGTGAAACATCGGCCCCGCCCGTGCGTGAGTCGCTTCCGGCAATTTTATCAATCTCATCGAGGAATATAATGCCCGAAGCTTCCGTCACGTCTATAGCTTCTCGTGTGATTTGTTCCATATCGACCAGCCTTTCTTGTTCTTCCCGTAAAAGGTAAAGTCGGGCTTCCGAGATTTTCATTCGCCGACGGACTGTTTTCGTCGGAAATAAATTACCGAACATATCACCGAGGTTTACGCCCATATCGTCCATCCCCTGTCCGCCCACAAAATCTATAAATTTACCCGAACGGTCCTGTGTATCAATTTCAATTACGCGATCTTCCAATTCATTATTACGCAACTGCGTTCTGAGTTTTTCACGGGTCCGTTTTAAGTTCGGTTTGGGATTTTCACTAACGACATCAATTTTGTTGTCATATTCGAAGTCATCGGAAAAATCGTTTGATGAGGACGGAAGCAAGATATCCAATATATCTTCTTCAACATTTTTTTCGGCACTTTCGCGGACATCCTCAAATGATTTTTGTTTGATCATATCAACCGCTATATCAGTCAATTCTCTGACCATACTTTCCACATCACGTCCGACATAACCGACTTCCGTAAACTTTGAAGCCTCGATTTTAATAAACGGGGAATTGGCAAGCCTCGCTAATCTTCGGGCAATCTCGGTTTTACCGACTCCGGTCGAACCGATCATCAGGATGTTCTTTGGTAACACATCTCTGGCAATTTCAGGCGGCAATTTTTGCCGTCTTATCCGGTTTCGCAGAGCGATGGCGACCGCTCTTTTGGCCCTGCCCTGCCCGACTACATATTTGTCCAGTTCCTCAACGATTTGTCTCGGGGTTAGATCATCGAGTTTCGGGGTATTTAAATTTTCCTTTGTTTCTCCGCCTAAAAAAATAGCCATATAATAAATCTTTAGTTATATTTCCTCTAAAAGTATTTCCGAATTTGTATAAATGCAAATGTCGCCGGCAATCCGGAGAGCCTCTTTTGCGATCTCGTCTGCCGAAAGTTCCGTATGTTTTAATAACGCCCTTGCGGCGGCAAGTGCGAACATACTGCCGGAACCGATCGAAAGTAAACCTTCCTCGGAAGCGATTACGTCACCGTTGCCGGAAATCAAAAATGCATCCTTACTGTCGGCTACGATCATCAGAGCTTCCAGATTTCGAAGATATTTGTCGGTTCGCCAATCCTTTGTTAACTCGAAGGAAGCTCTTTCAAGTTGTCCCTGATATTGCTCGAGTTTTGATTCAAATCGGCTTAAAAGTGTAAATGCATCAGCTGTCGCACCGGCAAAACCCGCCAGAACTTTTTCGTTATAAAGCCGCCGAATCTTTTTTGCGGTTCCTTTAATTACGGTTTCACCGAGTGTAACCTGTCCATCCGCGGCCAGTGCGGTTTTCCCGTCTCTTTTGACAAGAAGAACGGTTGTCGAGCGAATCCTGTTATAATCATTATCTCGTTTCATATTTGTAAAATTAAATGATAAATGTTTAATTTGAAATGCTCAAATTGACAGCCGACACATTTTGTTTGAACATAAAAATTGACTATGACTCAACGCCCCAAAATCGGACTGACAATGCGGCTGGAACTGGAAACCGAAAGGTTTTATCTCGGACGTGATTATTGCGAAGCACTGGAATTTTTTGGTGCCGTCCCTTTACATATAGGTTTGATCCCAAAAAGAGATTATATTTCAAATGCGTTGGATGGTTTGGATGGGGTTCTTTTGCCAGGAAGCGATACCGATGTTGATCCGATTCTTTTCGGTGAAGAACCGCAAGACGGTTTTGGAAGAAATATACCCATAAAGGATGAAACCGATTTATTGGTTTTAGAGGAAGCCGAGAAAAGAAATTTACCGGTGTTGGCAATTTGTTTCGGAATGCAGATTTTAAATGTTTGGCGCGGCGGAGATCTTTTCCAGGATATAAAAAAACAAATCCCGAAAACCATAAAGCATCAGCAGGGAAAACCTCTGGAAAGAAATTCACACAGTTTGGAAATTGAAAAGGAAAGCTTTTTATATAAACTTTCTAAAGGCTCGGAAACATTTGTGAACTCTCATCATCATCAATCCGTAAAAAATGTCGGTAAAAATCTAAAGATTTCCGCCAGGGCAAAAGATGGCGTGATCGAATGCATCGAAGATTTTAGTAATGAGTAATTTGTTTTTGGACTTCAATGGCATCCGGAACTTTCCTGGAAATTTGACGATTTGTCCCAAGAAATATTTAAAGTGTTTGTTGAAGTTTGTGCGAAAAGGTTAAGGTAGTGCATTAATATATGGGAAAACAGGTTATAAAATTGGGGATAGAAAAAGTATTGGAGAAGCCTAGAAATTACTTTAACTCTGCTAAAGTAGGTCTAATATGTAATCAAGCTTCTGTCAACCACCGATTTCAGCATATTGCTGATTTGTTTTTTGAAAATCCGGAAATAAATTTAACGACTCTTTTTGGTCCGCAACACGGCATACGTGGAGATGTGCAGGATAATATGGTCGAAACTTCTCATTCGACAGATGAAAAAACGGGGTTACCGATATATTCCCTATATAGCGAAACCAGAGAACCGACCGAAGAGATGCTCAAAGATGTTGATATTCTCGTGTTTGATCTGCAGGATATCGGCGGGAGAGTTTATACATTTATCTATACGATGGCAAATGCTATGAAAGCCTGTGCAAAATCGGGCCGGAAATTTATAGTTTGCGACAGACCCAATCCGATCAACGGAATAGATATCGAAGGGAGTTTATTGGAACAAGGTCACGAATCGTTTGTCGGAATGTTTCCGATCCCGATGCGGCATGGATTAACCGTTGGGGAATTGGCTGATTATTTTAATAGAGAATATGAAATAAATTGTGATCTCGAGGTGGTTGGGCTTGAAGGATGGAAAAGGGAACTTTACCTGGATGAAACCGATTCGCCCTGGGTGATTCCCTCGCCGAATATGCCGACGGTTGAAACTGCCGTGGTTTTTCCCGGAACAGTTTATTTCGAAGGAACACAAGTTTCGGAGGGACGCGGTACGACGAGACCCTTTGAATTCATCGGGGCACCGTATATAAAGGAATTTGAATTTGCCGAGCAGATGGCTTCGATCGGTTTGGAAGGCGTAATTTTCAGACCGACAAATTTTATTCCGACTTTTCAAAAACATTCCGGTAAACCTTGCGGAGGCGTTTTTGTGCATGTTACAGACCGTAATAAATTCAAGCCGGTTTTGACGGGGATCGCAATGGTTAAAGTTTTACTTGAAATGTATCCCGACGAATTTAAATGGAAATTACCCCCATACGAATATGAATTTGAAAGGAACCCTTTCGATGTTATTGCCGGAAATGTAGAATTGAGAGAAGCGTTGGAAAGTAAAAAATCTGTGAGTGAAATTAAAAAAAGTTGGAATGATGATGAAGAATTTTTTAAAGATCAACGCGAAAAGTATTTAATGTATTAAATAACTTCTGTAACGACAGTATTTTAGAAGGGGCAGATTGGAATATGATTTAAGTGTCGGCAAATAGACATCTGATCTGTTACTTAAAGAAAGAAATTATGAACAATCCTTTATTTATCGGAATTCTATCCTGGTTTTTTCCAGGTTCGGGGTATTTTTTGATCGGGCAGGTAAAACGTGGACTGATTGTTGGCGGGGTTATATGGCTGATGTTTATAATAGCGATTATTAGCGGCGGGGCATACTACCCCGGGTTGACTTTTAACGAAGGTCAGCTTTTATATCTTTTGAACATATTTGCCAGACTCGGAAACGGACTTGGGGCTTTGATCAGTATGTTCATAAATATAAATCCGCCACCCGATGTGGCCGCTTCATATACCTTTGAATACGGCGGAAGATTTTTGGAAGTGGCCGGTTTGTTGAATTATTTGGCTGTGATAGACACTTTCGATGTTTTTTCGGGGAGGAAAAAATGATCCATTTTTTATATCTGATCGGTTTTGCCTTGATCGTCTCGATCGCCTTTGCCGTATTCCACAGCGGGACTGAAAAAGAAAAGATCATCTACGGAGTGAAAATTTTCGCTCAATTTGTCGGAATCAGTTTGATTTTGGCCTGGATATTTTATTTTATACCTTGGTAAATTTTTATGGCATTGATCGAAACAGAAGGGGTAATTTTAAAAAGCTACAATTTATCGGATGCCGATAAAATTGTAGTATTTATGTGCCAAAAAGAGGGGATAATACGCGGGGTTGCCAAAGGTGCCAGACGTCTCAAGAGTAAATTCGGGGGAAGTCTCGAGCCTTTTTCCGTGGTAAATATTATTTATTTTCAAAACGACGAAAGAGAACTTGTCTCGATCAGAAGCATTGATCTTGAAAAATCCTACTTTAAGAGTGCCGGTAATATTGAATTTTTGCAGAAGTTTGGTTACTTGGCCGAGTTGCTTATAGAATTCTCTCCGCCTCATGATCCAAACGAAAGACTCTATAAAATGGCTAAGGTGTGTCTTGAAACCGGCTCTGAGCTTAATGGGAGTCTCGAAATGGTGGCATTGTATTTCGAATTGTGGCTCCTGAGACTGGGCGGCTATTTACCGATATGGGATATTTGCAAAATCTGCAAAGAAAACATAGATCTGAATAAGCCGGCCAATTTACAGGTTGATTTTCAGATCGTCTGCAATAATTGTCAGAAAAGCCGTAAAAATTGGCTGATAACGCCCCGCCAAAGAAATATTTTTTCGATTGCCCAAAAAGTTTCTCCAACAAAATTTGTTGAAATGACATCCGAAAATAGAATGGAAATAATCGAGATTTCAAATATTTTAAAACGCATTATTTCGCAAATTCTTGGGAAAGAACTTGTTGGAGACAAAATACTTACAGCCAAACAATAATTTTTGATGAGACCCTTCAGCTTTTTAATTTTCAGATATGTCTTGCAAACCGTCCTACCGTATTTTTTCTTTATATGGCTTCTTTTAAGTGTAATTTTATTCGTCCAGCAAGCCAGCCGTTATTCCGAAATTCTTTTTAGCACGGTACTGCCGGGTAGTATTTTATGGCAACTAACGATTGCCCTGATACCGAATGTGATTGCCTTCACATGCCCGGTCGCGGTTCTGGTCGGCGTTATTATAGGTCTTTCGCGGATGCAGGGCGATAGTGAGATGGTCGCCCTGCGGGCTGCCGGAGTCGGGAATTTTCAAATAACCGTGCCGATGATCGTTCTGGGAATTCTGCTTTCCTGTTTTGCCCTTTTTATAAACTTAAAAGGCGTTCCGTTTGCCGCCCAGATTGTCCGGCAGGTTGCCTTAAAAGCCGCCCTATACAAATTGGAATCACCGATCGAACCGGGCACTTTTAATTCGGAAATAAACAATTTCACGATTTATGTAAAAGACGGAAATATTGAAAAAGGAACTTGGGAAAATATTTTTATTCGTCAGCAGGATGATAAAAACAAACAGGTGCGTCTGATAACGTCCAAAGAAGGGAGGATTGATACAAGCGGAGATGATACGGAAATCGTTTTAAACGATGCCAACGTTACAACATTTGACCTTGAAAAGGACGATAAAACGATTTCGGAAAATGTCAAAAATTTCCGGCTGGTCGTCCAAACCAAACGCGGCGAACTCATTGAAAAACTTGCCAAAACAAAAGAAACACCTGAAGAAATGGGGTTATATGAACTGGCACGGCATATCAACACTTTGGAAGGGCAGGAGAGAATAGAAGCCCAGATACTTTGGCAACGGAGGATCATACTTTCGATTACCCCTCTGATTTTTGCCTTGTTGGGGACGGCTCTGGTCGCAAAATTCAACCGAGGGGGAAAGGGGTTCGGTGTTTTTCTTTCTCTCTTGAGTCTTGTTTTTTATTATTTGCTGACACTTTTAGGCGAACAACTTGCACGAACCAGAAGTATAAGTGTGTCTACGGCCGGAATCATTCCGGTTTTTTCGAGCGTTCTGATGATTTTTTGGTTATATTTTTCACGCAGATTTTCAATAACCAGAAATTTTTCATTAAAGTCCTTATTTGAGAAAAGTGAAAAAAAATCAGTTGAAAATAAAATAGCGGCAAAAAATTCATATATTGATCTGACCACAGGGATTTTGGATTTTGATCTGGTCTGGAATCTTTTGAAAAATTACATCATTACGTTAGCCTTTCTGACCTCTATTTTTTTAATTTTCACAGCCTTCGAATTATGGAAATTTGCGGGCACCATAGACAATGGAATTGAATTGCTTGGGGCGTATCTGTTTTTTCTAATCCCGTTCGTATATTTACAGATTACACCTTCGGCTTTAATGATCGCTACGCTAGCGACTTACGTCATCAAATCCAGACAAAATGAAATCGTCACCTGGACGGCCGCCGGTCAGAGTATCTACAGACTTCTTTTACCTTGTTTTATTTTGATGATCTTTATTGGATTCATAAATTTTGGATTTCAGGAATGGGTTCTGCCAAAGGCTAACATCAAACAGGACACCTTGCGTGACCGGATAAGAAGCAGAAATGCAATCTTAAATAATGAGGGAGAATTTTGGATTGCAAACAAAAACAAAATTTATACGTATCAAAAAACAAATGCGTCTGATAACGAAAGCAGTATTGTAAAAAATTTGAATATATATGAATTTGAAGAGGGAAATACAAAAATTAAATCTTTGATACAGGCAAATGAGGCAAAATGGGTCAAAAATAAAATTGAATTTCCGGAAAACGCAAAAATGCGTAGATGGGATCAAGGTTCTGTTAAAAACGAAAGTCTGAAAAATTATTCAATTGCGACCGAAACAAATCCATTTGAAGAGACAATAACCAAAACAAGCCATCTGAATATCACAGAGACGAGAAAAAAGCTGAAAAATTCAGATTCCTTGACCGATAAAAAAACATATTCGATCTCATTACAGAAAAAATATGCGACCCCTTTTATTCCATTTATTGTAATCTTATTTACAGCTCCTTTCGCACTTTCGCTCGGCCGAAAAGGCAACGTCATCACGATCGGTTACGCTATT
>JBGTRS010000149.1:0-9551 GCA_041940665.1 Pyrinomonadaceae bacterium
TCCGAAGATAAAATCTCCGCGATTCGGCGGCGTGTAATTGGTCGGATTGGAGCGAACCGTCCAATTTACTTTGGCGTTGGCCAGACCGCCGCCGGCGTAATACTTCGCTTCCGTTTCGACATTTGCCGAACCGCCGACAAAATGCGGAGCTTCAGAAACGACTTTCGCCGAAACCTCGAACTCGGGACGTCGGAATTCCTGGATCTGAAAACTGTGACTATGTGAACCTCCACCCAAATTACTGCTGGTGGAAAGATCAACTCTCGAGTAACCCAAGTTGGCGTTATCGGGCAGTTTGAATTTGAAATCGAACGCTCCGAAAGCATTTAGATTTGCCGTGCCTTTGGCGATCTCGTTGTTGCGGGAATCTTTGACCGAATAATTTAAACCTCTCGCCGCATCGCCCAAACCGGCAACATCGCCAAGCTTTCCGCCCGTAATTTTGCGGATGTAACCTTTGACGGCAACTTCTTCTTTGGGACGATACATCTGGCGGTCATCAAAAACGAACCAACGCAGATAATCATCCTGTGATTTTCGATACCAGGTACCCGTATCCCGCCAGTAGTAATCGGAATTTTCCGGCAAGAAGGCGACATCATTTCCCTTCTTGGCGATCAGCATATTCGGCTTGTCCGCCGCATTGGCGGGCAAAGGCAGACGCAAAATTCCGTTGGCCGGAGTCGTGTTCGTTTGAGCCGCTTCGACCGTTTCGGTTTCAACCGCTTTGCCGTTCGAATCAAAAGATTCGATCTCATTCGATTGCGAACTTCCCCAACCGCTCGTCAACCAATTCCAAATCTGCGTCGCATAACTTTCCTCTTCGGCTTTGGAATTATTTGAGCTAACTTCTTTTCCATTCGGATAGATCGAGAACTGCACTCCCGCCAAAGGTTTTCCGGTTTGGAGATCGGTGGCAAACCCGACCAATTCTTGTGAATCTACAAAAGCATCGAGACCGATCTTGGTTGATTGAATCCAGGTCGTGATGCGTGTGCGGTCATATTTATCGCGTTTTTTCGTCGGTTCGATGTCGAGAACGACATTGCCGAAACCGCCCGTTAAATATTTGGAAAGATCAATCCGCGTTTCGACCATTTCATCTGGCTTTTGTTCGATGGTGACGGTTTCATCCGCCAGAAGTTTGCCGGGCATCGCCGCTTTTGTGCCGTCGTCGTAATTTCTGTATCGAACGAATTTCTGAAACGCCGCCCAATACTGCGGTTGAACCCGATAAACCTTCATCTTGGCGGACGGCTGATTGGTCGAATAAACCGAATACGCAGGCCTTTTCGTCGTCGGATCGAGAACGACCATTGTTCCGCCCTGTGCATAAAGCGTCGGCGGTGCGGAACCGACCTTGATCGTCGCTTTGCCCGGTTCTTGAAGATTTTGACCATAGACATCTTTTAATTTGTCGTCGATCGTCACCGTGTAGGTCGTGCGGCCTTTTTTAACGCCTTGAATGTATATGTACTGTCCGCTCGGATAGATATTTAATCCTTCGACTTCCGGCGAAATTTTGATCATTGATTTATCAAAATTGGAAGAATCAATCCCGTTCGTGAATTCCAAAAACCAGGTATCAAACGGCGTGCAGTCCTTGCTGTTACGATAATTACAATAACCGCCGACAAATTTCATCGCCCCGAAAGTTCTGAAACTAAACGTTTGAGTTTGAGTTGTCGTTAAGGGTCCTTCAGCTGAAGGAGTTCCCTTTTCTATGGTAACTTGAACGGGCGAATCGGCGGGAAGTGCGTTTTCTATTCCATCTTCGGAATTGACGGCCCGAAAAGCCAGCCAACGATCCGGCTCAGCCTGATTTTTGTAATAAGTAAGACCGGCTTTAGTCAATTCATCTTCCGAAACGAGTCTGATCGGCAGACGTTTTCCGCCTGATGTAACCGAAATTTTTTCCAGAACCGCTTTCGGATCAATTTCCTGATCGAAGGAAGCGAACATAATCTGTTCGCGTGTGGTCGTAGCACCGTTTCCGGGATAGTGTCTTTCCATTTTCGGCGGCGGAGTGGTAAATGTCCAAACTACTTCCTTTTGCAGAACCTGTCCGGTCGCGGCTTTTGTTCCGGCGGGGATTTTTGCCGTATATTTCGTCGCCATCCTGAAACGCTTGGTCGTATCGAACATTAAGGTCTTCGTTCCGAGCCAACGCCATTTTCCTTCGGCTTGCGGAGTCAATTCAACGGGAACGGTCTGTGCCGCTCCATCCTGCGACGTGACGGAAACCATCGGATGCGAAAATGTAACACTCAAGTCCGGTGCCAGCGAAACATCGCCTTCGGGCGAAAATCGCAACACTTCCAGATTCTGCGAATTATTTACATTCGGCCGGTCGCGTTCATCATCAGCCGGAAATTTGACGGGAATTTTCTTGCCCGTTTTCGGTGCGGGCAGACTTCCCTCGCGTTTGGCAAAATCTTTCCGGTCGTCCTCTTCGGTTTTGATCTTCGGCAGACGATCGAGAAGATTCGACGTTTCACCTTCCGAAAGCATTTCGGCATTCGTGGGCGGCGGAGTTTCGCGTGTTTCTGCTCCTTCGACGCCCTCGCTCAAACTAAAATTCAAACCGTTCGGCAGTTCGTTCATTCTGGTATCTCTCGTTTTTCCGATAATTTGTGCGTTTGCCTGACTCATAAAAGGAGCAAACATTGAAAGATAAATCGATACAAATAAAATCCAGGAAATCGTTTTTTTCATTACAAATATGTTCCCTCTCCAAAGGAATCTGAAAAATATAATTTTGACTTGTTTTATAAAGTAAACTCAAACGTTTTTATTTTACTTTAATTCTATTTTTCAAACTAATTTTAATTTTTTTTAGGTTTTGTAACCTTTCCGTTTGTGAGAACGAAATGGTTTGAGGTTTCTTGCAAATTGAAAAAACTTCAAAAATTATTTTCATCACAGGGACATCGGGTTAATATGATGCCAATGGGTCGGATCAAATTTATCTTTCGAAGTTTCCGGGTTATTCAAATTTTTTTTGAGTTGAATGATCGGAGTAATCCGACCTCTTTAAATACTCGGTGATAACTTCGGCTCCAATCGTATTGCCCTTTGAGTTCCAGTGCCCGTCGTCCAGAAAGTAGGTCAGCTGGCCATTTTCTGTAGCTGAAACAATTGGTTGTGTTAAATCTATGTATTCAATGTTCTGGGTCTCAGCCCATTGGCCAAATCGTTGCGGAAGATCGTTTAAGACCCAGTTTTCGATGTAAGATTTCTTCGGATACCCGCATAAATTCTTGAATACCCGAAATTTTGAAGGGATGAATATGAGCACGAAGCGGGCATCCCGGGAAACCGATAATTTGTGAGCTTCCGTTATAATCCGTTTGGTCTTTTCGAGTGCATCAAGATCGTCCGCCTCAATTGTGCGACCGCCGTAAACAAAATACATTTTCTCTCCCTGATACTGCCCGGAACCTTTTAGCCGACAGGAATATTTTTCGGCGTCGGGCGAATCGTCTTTGCGTTTCGGTGAGGTGAAACGTGCCAGAATATGCGGAAAATTAAGGATAAACGATCTCTCTCGGTATGTAGACTCATTATCTTTACTCTCCTTGATCTTGCGTAATTTCTCTTCGTAGGATTTAACGTCTTGAAGATCGTTACCCTCAAAAAAGAACCACAGGACGGTTTTGGGTTTAAGCGGAATGCCGAAACGCTTGAGAACAAGTAATTCCTGTTGGGGTCCGTAACCACTCTGCCCCAGATTGACGACCGTACGGTTTAGATTTTTTTCGAGAAACGTCGCAAGAAGTTCGTCTTTCGGGATAAGGCCGGCCTCGATAAAAGAATCTCCAATAAGGGCGATATCGGCCTCTGTCAACTCACGGTCGTTTCGAAATCCACGGCTGTCGTAAGCAATATCAACCGGATAACGGCGATCGGTCGCGATTCCGTGCCACTGCACCAGATCGCCCGGAATCTCGGCCTTATATTTTGAGTTTGGCCGATGGATGTGGATCAGCTCCGGATCGGGCAGATTCCACGGATTTCCCTCTGCTATATTGGGATTAACTTCCTGTGGCTGAAAGATCGTCCGGTAATCAAATACATTTAACAAAGCAGGCAATTCCACGATAACGATACAAAATATAATTGAAGCACTACACATCGCCAAATTTATTATTTTTCCGCTTCTTGAAACCCGGCTCAGGACAAAATACGCCGCCCAACTAAGCAGATATGTAACAGCCAGAAGAAACAAGATTCGCTTCGTCGGTGGATAGATACCGAAAATGTAACCAACCTGTGAGGGCAGGGAAAATGCCCACCAGATAAAGGGGATCGAGAAAAAAATTATTCCGGCCAAAACAAAACGCAGGGGTTTGTATCCGCCGGCTGTCTGATCCTGCTCAGGCTTTTTTGAATGGTTACGGGGGGTGGTCATAAATTTATTTGGCTAAAGCCGTTTAATCCAGTTCAATTTCGCGTTCCGGAAGTGATTCCGTATAACCTTCGGGTTTGCGAACAAGGAAGTTTTCCATGACCAGTAAGTCGATGTCGCTGTATGCAAATGTATGGAGTGCGTTGGCAGGTGTGTTCACGATGGGTTCGCCGCGGAGGTTGTAGGACGTATTCAACAGAACGGGAACGCCCGTCGCCTCGCCGAATTTTTCAATAACCCGGTGGTAGAGGGGATTCCATTCCCGGCGAACTGTCTGCAGCCGCCCGGTTCCGTTATGACAGACTGCCTCGATTTTGTCCTTTTTATCCTCGGCGATGGGTGAAACCATCAACATGTAGCGGGACGGATATTGGCCTTCGATCCCGCGTGATGTGAAGTATTCGCCGGCCTTTTCTTCAACTATTGCCGGTGCAAAGGGACGAAACGGTTCACGGAATTTTATTTTCGTATTGACGACTTCTTTCATCTCTTTCGACCGCGGATCAGCGAGAATTGAACGGCTGCCCAAAGCTCTCGGCCCCCATTCAAACCTTCCCTGGAACCAACTGATGACCTTTCCTTCGAGGATGGTCCCAACGGCTTTGTCCAAAAGTTTTTCAGTGTCGTCAACCTGTTCGAATAAAAGACCTTTTTCACTTATTGCATCGGCAATTTCCGCCTCGACATATTCTGCCCCCCAGTAGGCATGTTCCATAACAAACTTTCGGGGTTTTCCGAGAATGACATGGTAAACGTATAATGCGGCACCGAGGGCACCGCCGGCGTCACCCGCGGCAGGCTGGATAAACACTTGTTCAAAAGGCCCCTCCCGGATGATCCTGCCGTTAGCGACACTGTTCAGAGCAACCCCGCCCGCCATCACCAGATTTTTCGAACCGGTATGATTTCTGGCGAAATTGGCCATCTTGAGCATCGTTTCTTCCGTTACCAGCTGAATACTGGCGGCAATGTCCGCATATATCTGATTCTGCCCGGCGTAGCTTTCATCCCAGTCAGGGTGGTTTCGCTCCGGGTGGGTAGTTCCAGTATAGAATTCGGATTCCGGCTTACGAGGGGGGCCGAACAGAGCCACAAATTTGTCTGAGAAGGTACGCGTGGTCGAATGGTGAAAATTGAAATAATTCATGTCCAGGTAAACACCGCCCTCATCGTCGATCTTGGCCACTTTGTAAATATCCTCGACATATTTCGGCGATCCGTAAGGTGCCATACCCATCACTTTGTATTCGCCATTGTTGACCCGAAAGCCCAGAAATGCGGTAAATGCTGAATAGAGAAGCCCGACCGAGTGTGGATACCTCAGTTCGCGCGTCAGATTGATTTTGTTCTCTCCGGTCCCGTCCCAATCGGCCGTGGCATGGCCGATCGAGGCCGTCGTCCACTCGCCAACGCCATCGACCGTCAGAACGGCCGCATCTTCAAAAGGCGACGCGAACATTGCACTCGCAGCATGCGATAGATGGTGCTCAACAAAAAGGATCTTATCTACATCAACCCCGAGTTTTGTCTGCAACTGGCTTTTAACCCAGAGTTTTTCGTTAAACCAGGCCACCATCGACTCACGGAAAACACCATAGGTACGCGGAAATACCGAAAGTGCATTTAATAAAATCCGTTCAAATTTGAGCAGGGGTTTTTCATAAAAGACGACGTAATCGAGGTCCGCGGCCTCAATCCCGGCACTTTCCAGACAAAACTGAATGGATTGTGCGGGATAACCGTAGTCGTGTTTTTTGCGGCTGAAACGTTCTTCTTCTACGGCGGCGACCAGATCACCGTCTTTAAGAAGGGCCGCAGCCGAATCGTGGTAGTAACAAGAGATACCGAGAATATACATAGTCAAGCTTGTTTTTTGGCAGTGTCGAGATTGTCAGGCCTGTTTTCCCGCGGCCGCCAAAGGCGATCCGGGACAGTTTTTATTTCCAGACGGTCTCCGAATAAAGTCGTAAAGAAGCCAAATGGCAGAAAAATCGTAAAATAAAAAATAGTTAAAACAACCCGGGCTAGAAGATTCCCGAGGAATTGTCCAAATGCTTTCCACTTTTCCCAGATTTTTCGAAACATATTTATTACGGTGTTTTATGATAAAAGGACTTAACGGATAATTATTTTGACTTGTTGAATCCGGGGTTTTCCGAAGACACCTTTTCCTACCCAGCGTAAAATCAATTGGCTTTCTTCAAAGAGAAAGCCAGTGAGATGCCTGTATAATTCACGACCAAAATCGAGGAAACACTTAAAATAGAGCGTAAATGAATGGTGCGACTCCGGATGCATTGGCAAAAATGAGAAATAAACCGAACATCAACAACAAACCGACCATGGGAATCATCCACCAAAGCTTTCGTTCCCAGAGCATCGAGATGACCTCGCCGGCCACACTGAAGTTCGTTACCATTCCACGAAAGAAATTCAACATATTACATTACCCAATTGGTATAGGCTTCGCTTCTCCGGTTTCAAAATGAAATAATTCAGGATCTCCGGAGCCAGAGGCGAAGGAACATTTTTAAAACAGGATCGAAATATTTCTTTCACGCTAAATCAAACTAAAGAGTCAGAAAGAACGAAAACCCTGTTAAATATACTTATTTTTTTGATTAAAATTACCAGAGTCGTTTGTCAAAGTCAAGATTTTTCCCCGAACACACAATTTTCTCAAATAAATTCCAATTGTCTGTATCGCTCCGTTTGCGACTTTTTGATTTTGATCGGACAAGTTATTTTTTGTTCTGATTGACTTGGACATTCAGAGATGCACGATTGTTCTAATTGATTTTAGAAATCATTATCAAAATAATTTTAACTACAATTGCCCTTGATAAATCTCTGTGTCACATGTGTGTCTCTCGCGGTTAAATTTTTATTCAATAACTACTAAAGCAGTTTCGCCCCCGCCCTTTGCGACATTGACCAAAGTTGAAGACGAAAGCCGGACAAGCCCGCCCTCGACTTTACCGCGAAACAGAAACGGATCGAAATCAACCAGCAGTTTGTCCCGATGAATTTTTTCTTCGTCGTATGTCAGAAATTCGATTTTTTCGATCGAAACCCTTTCCTGCACTACGTATGATTCTTTCAGAGCCTTTTCTAAAGCGGCTTCCCATTCAAATTGCGAACTTTCCCAACCGAAAACAATGCCGCTTCCGCCGTAATCGTCATTTGGTTTAAGGGTAAATTCTTCCCTGTTTTTCCTTATATATTCGAGCAGATCAATTTCCTTTCCGTCGAGTTTTGTTCTCGTTTCCTTAACTCTCCGTGTCCAGGGAATATGTTTTTTGATGATTTCGATCTGTTTGTTGGTAAAAATACTCTGGAACTGTTCATCGCTGGCGACCGCGAAACTCGCTTTCTTATGCGGAATTTTGGCCCGAAAGCTGTTGGCCATAAAGACATTTCCGTCCGTATAGGCCTTGATCAAAGGATGATCCTCGTCAAACTCCTCCAAAAATTCGTGGATTAAAACCCGTTTGTAGAAAATATCTATCCGAAAATCCCCGACGTGCAAAAACTTTCCGTTGTATTCAAGGTGTCGCGGACTGACGATCGAACATTGATGCCCCTTTGATTCAAAAAACTCTTTTAGTACTTCAAACTCCGTAACGGTCGCCACGTCCCTCCAATCAACGATGGCTATATTCGGTATTTCCATTTTACCGCCGAATTCCCTGTAGGAATTAACCAAAGCATCCAATAACTTTTCGTGCGGTTTCGGCCGCCAATGATCATTTGCCTCGAGAAACTCGCGGACTTCGGGAATCTTAAAGAGAACTTTTTCGATCTGCATCTGGTCAATAATACCGGCCGGCGTTTCGCCGTTGTATTCGAGAAACTTAAAATCTTCGCCCTGCAGGAAAGTATCGAGCCGGCTCGAATGACAGACGCCCGTATAACCCGGATCAATGCGAGCCATTTTTTCTTCCGTTGCGGTCAGGTCGAGTTCTCTCCGAATTTCCTCATTTTCAAACGCGGCAAAGGTCATCCTCTCAAAAGCAACGGCCAGAGTTTCGGCGGCGTGAGCGATCTCGCTGTATTTTTCGCGGGTGATAAAACAGGGACGCAGGAAAGGTGCAAAGGGGCGGTTGTCATCTAAAATTCCGAGTTCTGTTTGTGTCTCAAATAATTCCGCAAATAAATCCGAATTTTGCCCGTGATTTTCGATAATTTCGCTTTCCAACTCTCTTATTTTTTTTTCGAGTTTTTTGTTCATAGCTTTATAAGGTAAAATACTTTTACGTTTAAAAGAAATGCGGCTTTTTGCTAAAAATCAAAATTCTTTCGATTTTTATTATTAAATAAGCCGTTTTTCCTGTTATACTTGGTTATGCAACTTTAGCGGTATTATATCGTAAAGTAAGATGAGCAAAAGTTATTTTGACATAAATATTTAGGAGCAGATTATAGAAAAATGGGATTGTGGCAAAGAATTAAAAGAATGTTTAGAGCATCAACGGGAGCGGCTTTGGATAAGATTGAAAATCCCGAGATGGTTTTACAGCAAACCATCCGGGATATGCGTGACCGAGTTCCCGAACTCAATAATTCGGTGGCACAGGTGATGGCGACCGAGCGTTTGATGAAAAAGAATAAGGAACGCCTCGAAGAACAGGTTGTTGATCTCGATTCCAAGATCAAAGCCGCCGTCAAGATGGATCGCGATGACATCGCCACGGCTTACATCGGACAACTTCAGCAAGCACAAGTTGACCTTGAACGAACCTCTGCACAATTAGAATATGCGGAAAATGCTTCGCAACAAGCTTTAAAAGCCCGTGATAACTACGTTTTGAATATGAAAAAACGCACGGCGGAAGCGATCCAGCTGATCAGTGCCTCAAAACAAGCAAAAATTCAAGAGCAACTTGCTCAAACGATGGAATCGTTCGACATCGGTGATGATGCTTCAACCTTCAACGAGATGAGAGAGAAGATTGACCGCCGGGTTGCCGCCGCCGAAGCAAAACTCCAACTCGGAACTTCTTCGGTTGATAATCAGATGCAGGACATCGAACGCGAAGCGATGGACATACAGCTTCAGGACAAACTGCTTGCGTATAAACAGGAGATGGGTTTGCTGGGAGAAGGTACCGGCAACGATACAAAACAAATTTCCGCCGGTGAA
>JBGTRS010000150.1:0-9545 GCA_041940665.1 Pyrinomonadaceae bacterium
CGAAATAGACGGTTTTGCCGTTGATAATTTCTTCGGAGATGCCCAGCGTCAGGTCAACGCCCCAATCGAGCAGGACTTGAAACAGAAGGTCTTCGCCGGTGCGGTCTTCTTTGACGTTGCTGATATTATCGAGCAGACTGCCCTGCGCGATTTGGTCGGGCGCGTAATAAACGTCTTTCATATTCGACGTATCAACTTTCAGCACGCGAAAACCCGTATCGAGTTCGGCGGTCGTCAAAGGATTTTCTTCCTTGATTTTCCGTCCGGCGCGGCGGATTCGTTCCTTGCCGATTTCGGCGATGGTTTTATAACCGGCTTTGTAGGCTTCGCTCTTTTCGTCCGTCGCTTCGGGCAGCTGCACCATAATAAACTGCCGGTTTCCGCCGTCTTTTGCATTTAACTCCATCACGGCGTGCGCGGTTGTAGCTGAACCTGAAAAGAAATCAAGAATTAGTGCGTTTTTATCATTTTGCGTTACAGCATCAACACAATCTAAAACCGTATATAGTGATTTCGGAAAAGAAAATCCATTATTTGGCATTAATGAACTAAGCAATTTTGCGCCGTAAGCATTAGAATTATATCTTTTATCAGTCCAAACAGTTTTGTAATTGAATGCTCGTTTTGTTCTTATTATGTCCCAAATTTTTCGTTTATTGTTAAATTCAACAGATAATTCATTCAAAATGCTTTCAACGGTTTGTCGAGCAAATACCCATTTTCTTTCATTTCCTTGAGCATCTATTGGATAAATTTCCATAATTCCATCATCTCTCAAAACATTTACTGATTCTGGATGGAACGAATCATCACAAACATCGCCAAATCCAATAACCTTATTGTCTTTAACATAGATCGGATAAAAACAATTTGCTGCATCAATTCTTAAATGATTTCCAGTAGAAACGTCTCTTAACGGTCGAACGTCCGCTCCTTCATCGTCCCTTTCCTGCAATCCAATGTATTTTCCACCAGAAGGAAAAACAAAAATTGCATATTCGTGAGAATAAGAAAAGTTTGTTCCTTGAACACCACCTGGATTATGAATGACTGTTACACAAACGTGTTCATATCCACTTTCAAGGAAAATTTCCTTTAATATGCAGGTTAAAGTTGCTTGTTCGTTTTCATCAATAGCACATACTAAAACACCGTCTTTAGCCAGCAAGTTTTTAGCTAATTTTAATCGACAATACATCATCGAGAGCCAATCTGAATGAAATCTTCCATAAGTTTCTAAATTTGAAACGAGTTTATTACCTTCAAAGTCTTCTTGTAGTGAATTTTTGAAATAAGTTTCGGTATTCTCAGCAAAATCATTTTTATACAATAAATTCCGTCCCGTGTTGTAAGGCGGATCAATGTAGATCATCTTGACTTTGCCGAGATATGTTTCCTGCAATAATTTGAGCGCGTCGAGATTGTCGCCTTCGATGTAGAGATTTTTCGTCCGGTCGAAATCAACCGATTCGTCGCGGACGGGGCGCAAAGTTTTGGCAACCGGCGCGTTTGCCGCGAGCAAGGCTTCGCTTTTGCCGACCCAATCGAGATGATAGCGTTCGCGTCTGCCTTCGACGATCGAACCGGAAAGCTCCTGTTTCAATAAATCAAAATCAATCGCCCGCTTGAGATCACCTTTTTCGTCCGCCGCTTCGGTCACGCAGTTCGGAAAAAGCGCGGCAATTTTGGCAACGTTTTCATCAGTAAAATCCGGCGTGTGCATTTTCAGTTTTTCCATAATTTTTTTTATTTGCCCGCGAAATACGCGAAAGGACGCGAAAAGAATTTAACAAAAATTTCTTTATTTTTTCCGCGTATTTTTTCGCGGGCAATCTTCTTTAAGTTTCCATTATTGAGATTTCATTTTTCAATTTTCTGAGTTCGGCGTTTAATTCCACCTTGCGGTTAAACTGTTTTTCCTTTCTGATTCTGGCTTCCAGTTTTTCGGCTTCGTGCTGTTTGACGCGCAACTCAGCAAGCCGTTCGACCTGCCCGCGCAAATCTTCGCCCGTTTTTGCGGCGGGCATCAAACCGCGCAGAATCTTTTCGTAAAGAAGTGCCAGATCGAGCGCGACCGGCAAGACCGCGCGTTTTGCCTCAACGCTTTGCCAATCGGTTTCAAAATAAGTTTCCGTCACCCATTTTGTTGAATCGCCTTCGCTCGGACGCTTAAACGCGGCTTTCATTTTTATTTGCCGCTCGCAGACGAGTTCGTAAATTATCGGAAAAGGAATCGCGTTGTCAATCGCCCGCAGAACGTCTTCGCGCAAATCCGGCTGGCGAAGCGTGATCGTAAAAATCTCTATTTCCGGCGCGTTTTTCTTTGCGGGTAAATTGATGGTTTCGGGAGATAATTTATATTCCCAGACGATCTTATCAATTTGTTCGACAAATTTCTTTTTCAGCGACGCCGTAATTTTCGCATTGGCGTAAATTTTATTTTTCGGCAAAACGCGCCCGAAATGAGACTTTTTCGGATATTCAAAAAGCATTTCTTTACGGCTCCTGAACAACAATAAAAGCGACCAGCTCAAAATCATCTAATCCCGAAAGCTGCTCGACCAGCGCGGAAGTCCGACCCGGGCTAAAAAGACTGTCCAGATCGCTGTCTTCTTTTATCTCGATAATCGAATTTATTGCTTTGTTTAAAAGATTCGAATAAAACTCCATTTCCCGCCCGTCGTCGGTCAAATCGTTGAATGTCTTACAAACTTCATCAATCGGTTCTTTCTGATTAGCGCACGAAGTTCTCAGCAGATCGAGGAGGCGTTTGACATCCGTGTGATCCACGATAATTTCGCCGTCGTTTGAGACGTAAACCAGATAATACGGATGAAGGCGATTATGAAAAGCGATTTTCACGCCCTCGTTCCGGTTGCGAAGCGCAAAAATCACGCCTGATTTTAAGCCTAAATCGTTCGGCGGAACTATCGCGTGCAGACCGTTCGGAAGCGCGGCAAGATCGCCGTGAGCTTTGACGTATTTGACCAGATCCATCCGAAAATCATTGAGCCCGAGATCGGTGATCGAAACGCCCGTTTTGAGGTCTTCCATATCAATGACTTCTTCCTGAAGACGGCGAAGCTGTTCTTTTCGATACGCCAGATCATTCGCCTTCGCACTGAGCGGATTGTCGTCGCCCGTTGCCGTCACGTCCGCAATCACCATCCGGTTTTCGACGCGCTCCTTCAGATTGATATATTCGTCGAGACTGATGTCCGCCCAGTAATTTACCAGTTGAATGGTCTCGTTGACTGATCCGATACGGTCAATTCTGCCGAAACGCTGAATGATTCGCACCGGATTCCAGTGAATATCGTAATTGATCAGATAATCGCAATCCTGAAGATTCTGCCCTTCGGAAATGCAGTCAGTTCCGATAAGAAAATCAATCTCGCGTTTTTCATTCGGGAGAATTTTATCTTTCTCTTTTGAACGCGGAGAAAAAAGCGTCAAAACCGATTGAAAATCATAGAATTTTTCGAGCGTCGTTTTCGGGCTGTCCGAACCCGTTACCTTTGCCGAATGAACATTATGTTTCATCAAAAAATGACTGGATATATGTTCATAAAGATAATTTGCGGTGTCGGAAAACGCCGTAAAAATCAAAACCTTTTTATTTCCCGGATTGATCGGAGAAGCGAGTTTTTCTTCCAGTACCGTTTTCAAATGCTGAAGCTTTGAATCGTCGGCGGGTGAGATTTTTTCCATTTCTTCGATCAAATCTTCGATTACTTCGAGATCGCCTTTAAGGTCGTGTTCCCAGCGCGGCAAATCCATATCGGACAAACTGATCTGAATTTTTCCGCCTAGCTTCATCTCGTCTGCATCGGGAAATTCGTCGTCTTCCGTTTCCGCATCCTCAAAAGCCGTCGCCATATCATCAATCCGTGCGTCAGTTTTTGACCGCTGAAACTCCTCGATTTGCGAAAGCGTGTGCAAATGATTGGCTTTGAGTTTTTTTAATGTCAGCCGAAACGATTCGACCGAGCTTTCCAGACGTTTGAGCAAATTGATCGTCATCAACGCCTGCAAGCTTCTTTCGCGGTCTGCCTGCCGCAGCCTGCCGCGTCCTTCCTGAACTTCCGTGTCGTATAAATCTTCGTACTTGGTCAAACGGCTCGGCAAGATGTAAGAAATCGGCGCGTAAACAGCGAGTTTGAGTAAGGTTAATTGCGCGTAAATTTCGTTAAATCCGATAACATCATCACGCCCGGTCAACGGACAATGATGCGAGATAGGCGGACGGCGCGTCGGAAAATTTCCGATTTCCGACGTATCGTAATACTTTTCAATATGCTTGCGCGAACGGGCTATTGTTACGCTGTCGAGCAGTTCGATGAAATCGAAATCAAGCGATTTCATGATTGCCTCCGGCGTGCGGTCTTCTACCGGTAGTTCCGACCAAAAATTAAACGATTTTTGCGCCCGGTTAAAAATCTCTTCGACACTGCGCGTGGTTTTGAGATTTCGGCTCAAGTTTTCCGATTCGCCTTCATAAGCAAGAGCAAGCTGGTTGCGAAGATCGGCGAAGCGATTATTAACCGGAGTTGCCGACAGCATCAGAACCTTTGTCTTTACGCCCTGTTTGATAACCGCATTCATCAGTTTTTGGTATCTGGTTTCGCGAACTTTAAAAGCCTCGTTGTTGCGGAAATTGTGGGATTCATCAATGACGACGAGATCGTAATTGCCCCAGTTTACTTTATTGAGCGGCATTCCAAATGATTCGCCGCGCGTCCGCTGCAAATCGGTATGACACAAGACATCGTAATTAAGGCGATCTTTCGCAAAAATGTTCGTAACCAAATTTCGATTGTAATTCAGCCAATTGTCAGCCAGCTTTTTTGGACATAAAACCAAAACCGAACGATTGCGAAGCTCGTAGTATTTAATAACGGCAAGCGCGGAAAAAGTCTTACCGAGACCAACGCTGTCCGCCAGAATGCAGCCGTTGTAAGTTTCCAGCTTGTTGATAATTCCGGTAACCGCGTCTTTTTGAAAGTTAAAAAGCTTGTTCCAAATTAAGCTGTCCCGGTAACCTGTAAGCTCATTCGGAAGCACGTCTTCATTCAAATCTTCCAGAAATTCGCTGAAGATATTAAACAGCATCAGAAAATAAATGCGCTGCGGCGCATTTTCTTTATAAATTGAAGCAATATGATTGTGGAGCCGCGTTGTAACATCCTCGACTTTTTCCTGGTCATTCCAAATTTGCTCAAAAAGCTCAAGATACGTTTTGGTTATGACAGGCTCTTCAAACCGGTTAATTATGTTCGATACAGCATCACCCTGCTGGTAACCGAGATCAACCGCGGTAAAGCCTTGAATCGGCATATATGAAATTGTCGCGCCGTTTGCTTCGACGTTTGCCATTTGCTGCATCGGCACTTTGCTGCGATTTGAGCGAAATTTTGCCTTGCGGGTGATCCAATCGGCACATTCCTTAGCAATTGCTCGCTGAGTCAGTTTGTTTTTAAGCTGGATTTCAAATTCCGTCCCATAAAAACTTCTTTCGCGTTCCGCCTTCGGAATATGAAACTCACGACGCTCGCGCTTGAATTTATCCAGCGCCTCCTCAGGAATAAACGTCGGCGAAGTAAATATAAACTCAAATGATTCGACTTTTTCGAGTTCGTGCCTTAAAGCCTCAAAAGCATAAATCGAGAAACACGAAGCCGCAATTTTCAGCTTCGCGCCATTATTTATAGTTTTTTTTAGATCATCGCCGAAAAGACGGCTGACATTATCGAGCAGTTCCATTTTAGGATTTAGAAAATTAAATTTGTAGAAAACTGATTTAGAGACAAAAAATATTTACGGACATGCATTTCGGCACATGCGTCTCTTTTAATATATTTCAAATAATCTCTAATTCAAAGATATCAGACGTTTCGCCATCATTTTCATCATCATAATTTCTCATCGAAGGCGGAAGTTGTTTCTGCGATTTTAATCCAAGTTCCTTCAATTTTTCTGCTTGACGGATCAAGTTGCCCCTGCCTTGTTTCAATTGCCCGAGGGCTTTATTATAAGCGTCCTGAGTCTTACTGATGTGATTGCCAATATCTTCCATGCTCGTCAAAAATCCGACAAATTTTTCGTACAGCTTATTGCCCTGATTGGCAATTTCCATAGCATTTTTACTCTGCCGGTCCCGTTTCCACAAATCGGCGACCATTTTAACCGCGCCCATCAAATTAGTCGGGCTGATCAGCAGAATCCTCTTCGAATAAGCACGCGACCAGATTTCAGAATCGTATTGAACGGCAGTCAGATACGCCGGCTCGACAGGGACGAAAAGCATCACGAAATCGGGCGAATTTTCCATATCGTCGTATTTTTTACTGCTTAGCTGGTCAATATGCGTCGATAAAGCTTTAAGGTGTTCGCGTAAATACCGCTCGCGTTCCTCTTCGGTATCCGAAGCACAATAACGGTCGTAAGCGACAAGCGTGACTTTCGAGTCGATGATCAGCTTGCGATTATCAGGCAGATGGACAATAACATCTAAAAACTGTTGATCGCCTTCCGAATTTTTAATCGGATGCTGCACATCATATTCTCGTCCTCGAACCAGCCCGTTGGTTTCTAAAATCCGTTCAAGAATCATTTCGCCCCAGTTCCCTTGAGTTTTCGCTTGTCCTTTTAGCGCAGTCGCGAGATTGTTGGCTTCGGCGCTGACTTTATCAGTCGTTTCGATAAGTTCTTTAACCTTTTCGCCGAGCGAAAATCGTTCCTTCGCTTCTTTGTCGTAGGTTTCTTCGACTTTTGCCCTGAATGAATCAATTTCTTTCCCGAGCGGTTCGAGCAATTTTTGAATATTGATTTTATTTGTTTCGGTGAATTTTTCCGTTTTAGCTTCCATGAGACGATTGGCGATATTCTCGAATTCGAGGTGAGACTTTTGGCGGATATCTTCAATTTCGGCTTTCTGCGTGAGTAATTTTTCTTCACTTGCCTGCAGATTTGCTTGCAGCGCGGCGTTCTCGTTTTTCACATTCGTCCACAGCTCGGTCAATTCATGATTTTGTATTTCCTTTAAGTTATTCTGCTCGCGCAATTCGTCTATCTTCTTTTCCAAGGCTTTGGCGGAGGCGGTAAAATGCGCTATTTCAGCGCGGGCATTGTTCAATTCGTTTTCCTGCCGCTCGGCTTTTTCATTCAGCTTTTCATAAATCTCACCAAGCGTCTGAACCTGCGTTTTCGCCGCACTTAATTCTTTAGCGGTTTCATTGTGTCTTAGGTTAAGTTCACTAAATTGTTGGTTTTTGTCTGAAATTACGGAATTTTTCTCATCGATGGTTTTTCCGGCGTTTTTCAACTCAGTTTCAAGTCGAATGCGTTCTTTTTCAAATTCCTGCTTTGCTGAATTATCGGATTGAGGAAATTGCCTTCTTCCTTTGATTAAAAATGCGATGAGTCCGCCAATGAGAATGCCGATAACCACACCGACACCCAAAAATAAAATTTCGTTGGTTGAATCCATATACTTTCTCCTGGTTAATAAATAGATACGTTTCTGAGAAATCGGAAAATACTTGTGAGTTTTTAATTTATTTTCTCATTAAGCTGTATAAGTTAGAGAAATTTGATAGAGAAGTCTGAGAATAAGATTTCAAATTAAATTAACCAAAGTAGTTTCTAATCATCGTACATTGACTCATGATTCGGCAGACTTCCAACAGCTAGTCTGACAACAGGCTGAACTTCCGTCGGTCTTGCCGCTTTTGGAACAGCCAAACCGATTTCCGCCAAACCATAAGCCACTGATGTGAAAACCACATCTTTCTTTAAAACCACAGATTCGTCGTTTCTGACAAGATCGTTCGGTACTGAAATATCAACCAGTTCCAGTTCTTCATCCTTCCAATTAATCATCGGGTGAGGAAGTAAATACTCGCAGAGCTCTGAATTTAACGCCCCGCCGCCAAGTATAATCAATTTAGGTTTTTCCCATTGTTTAACTGCATACATATTATTTCTGATCTGACTGTATGCATTTTGTCCGGCTTTAATGAGACTTTGCCGAATTTTAGCGTAGCCGTCCTTTATTTCAATGGAGGTAAGCGTCGATATGAGATCCATCGCATGAGGAATTGAATGCGCGCCAAAGAAAACAAGTTCGTCTTTTATCCAACCGTTTTTGGAATGAGTCTCATTTACAAACTGCTCTTTGATTAGAAAAACATTTGCATCAGTAGTTCCGGCTCCAATGTCTATGCAAAAATAGGGTCCTTGAGGGATAGAAGGAGAATAAAATGACCAGAACATAGAAGCCTCCGTTTCAGACCTGATCCAGTTTCTTATATTGTCGCCTGTTATCTGAGGGCGCTTCCTAATCTCAGATCTTGCCATAAATAAAAGCTCACTTGCCGTTTTAATTTCAACGCGGTCTTGACCGATGGGACCATAAGTCCGATACATGTAATACGCTACTCGGGCAACCTCTAAAAAGGCGGAACTCAGGACTCGGTGATCCAAAAAACTCATTGGAATACCAAGCGTCATTCCCATGTTGAATCCGTCGTCTCTCAGAATCCTGATTGCCTCTAGGTGTCCGATTGAAATCAATCTCCAAACTGTCAAAGTAACAAGATCGCAGGCAGTTAGTTTATAAGGTATCGGACGAAGTTCCCCGTAAAAGTGAGAACCAAGCTCTCCTGTAACTTCCTCGGCAAATCTCATTTTCAGGCTTTTGAAAGCATTTTCATTATTTCCATCCGTATTGAACACAATGTATTCTCCGTCGAATGAAATTGCCGATGAGTATCTAAACTGTCCATTATATTCAAGCAAGTATGCCTTTGACCCGCCTGGCGCCTCAAAGTTACGAAGAACAAGTTTTGAGGCGCTAGTTCCATAATCAACTCCTAAATGTAATCTAGTCACTTTTTAACCTCCAACTTTTAACATTCCGGCGGCAATTTCCGTCCACGAATCAATTCCTGCCTGAATTGGCACTTCAAATAAATTAACTGTAGAACTCAGTTCGTCTTCCGCTTTTGCTACTTTGCTTTCCCCCATTTTTACGGCAAAAGGTTTTGCCCCTGAAGTAATTAATCCCTGCAATCTGGTTCTAGCCTTTTGCAATTTTATCTCTGCCAAACGCACTGATATTGCATGTTTTTGATCCCGTCGGGTCTCGGCTAGAGATAACTCGCGTTGGTCAATATCATTTCTGATGCGGGCGATACATTTACTGAGTCGCTCCTCAACGTTTTTGGAGTCAAAATCCGGAAAACCTGTTGAAAGTATGCTGCGCCCTTTCTCCAGCATCTCGGAGACCGTTGTCGTCGTGTCGTTTTTATCAATCCAGAACTTGTCACTGTTTAAATCGATAAAAGCTATTGCCATCTTATTCCTTGTATTTTCTCCTTTCATTTTGAGCATTGACATGACAAATGCATAAAAACCATTCTTGAGAACCGAAGAGCTGCTTACGGCAAGACAAAACGCCTCGTTGGTAAAACGCCCCTCCAGCTCGTTAATTACAAATCTCACCAAAGGGTGGTTGATATGAATCAGGTCGGTGTGAATGTGCC
>JBGTRS010000151.1:0-9477 GCA_041940665.1 Pyrinomonadaceae bacterium
GGCGGCACAGTTCGAATCGTTCATCCATCCGGTGACGATTCTTTTGACCCTGCCGCTTTCGGTTCCGTTTGCCCTGCTTTCGACGGCGATCGCCGGACAGACCTTGAACATCTTTTCCGCTCTCGGAATTTTGCTTCTGTTCGGAATCGTCAAGAAAAACGCCATCCTGCAGATAGATCATACGAATCATCTGCGGACGAAGGGCTTGGAAAGATATGAGGCAATCATTCAGGCCAACCGCGATCGTCTGCGGCCGATCCTGATGACGACTCTCGCACTCGTCGCGGGAATGATTCCTTTAACTTTGGGAAGCGGTGCGGGAGCGGCCACGAACCGTTCGATCGGCATCTTGGTCGTCGGCGGTCAGTCACTCTGTTTGCTTTTGACACTCCTCGCCGTTCCCGTTTTTTATTCGCTTTTTGACGATGCTCAGGAATTAAATATCTTCCGGAGATTTTCCGGCGGATTCGGTAATTTGAGAATAAAGATTTTGCGTCCCGTCTATGAAAAGTTCGCCGGAATGTTCAGAACTTCCAAAAAGGAAGAAGTGCAAGCGGAAGAAATTATTGAAGATACAAATTTAGGTGGTAGAAGTGATGGTTATATCGAGCCGGAAAGAAGCGGAAGTTAGAAATATCAAATTCGCTTTCGGTAAAAATAATTTGCTAAAAAAGGTATTCTTATTGGTATTAACGGCTTTGTTTTCAAGTATTTTGGCGGCGGGACAAAAGCCGCAACCGACCGTCGTTCCGGCAGATGATACGCCGACCTTAAGGGTCGGCGACACGGGCGAGACGACTCCGGCGGAATTGCCGGACGATCCGCCGCCGGTCGCCCCGAACTTTGAAGCTCCGATTCGCCCTCTGCCGAGAGCCGAAAGAGTCGGCGTTGACAATACCAATCAGATGTCTTTGACCTTAAAGGAAGCCATCGAAAAAGCCCTCTCAAACAGCAATGACATTGATGCAACCCGCAATGATGTAAAGATCGCCGAATTCAATTTGAGATCGGCTGAAGGCGTGTATGATCCGACCTTATTTTCGCAGAGCTATTTCGAAAGTGCGACGACACCGACGGCTTCGACCATCGGCGGGGCGACCAACGGCTCGGTAACGCAGAGACGTTATTTCGGAACGGCCGGAGTCGAAGGCTTTTCGCCGTTGGCGGGCGGTTCTTACTCGGCGGATTTTACGTCTTCGCGTCTGCGGACGAGCAACAGCAATGCGACGCTCAACCCGCAATATCCGACCGCTTTGACTTTTACCTATACGCAACCGCTTTTTCGCGGTCGAAAGTTCGACAATAACCGCCGCCAGATCGAGATCGCCAAAAAGAATCTGAGTTTGACCGATTCGCAGTTTCGCCAGCGAGCAATCGAGGTTATCGCTCAGGTCGAGCAGGCCTATTGGGACCTGGTCTATGCCCTGCGGAATTTGCAGGTGCAGATTGATGCCGTCAAACAGGCACGGCAACAGCTTGAAAGTAATAAAAGAATGGTTGAAAAAGGAGCTTTGGCACCGATCGACATCATCGCGGCAAATTCGCAGATCACGACCTTCGAGCAGAATGTCTATACGGCCCAGGAAGCGGTAACAAGGGCTGAAAATAACCTCAAAACCCTGATGCTTCCCGACAGAACCGCGTCCGAATGGTCGCGGCCGATCACGCCCGTTTCCGAGGTTACATTGGAAGTGCCGCAGATCGGTCTGGAAGTCGCTACCGCCGAGGCATTGAAAAACCGTCCCGAAATCTCGCAACTGCAGACAAGTGCCGAGGTCAATAAAATCGAGGAGCGTTTTTACCGCGACCAGACAAAACCGCAGATTGATCTTTACGGCATATACACGACGCAAGGTTTAGCCGGGCAAGCGGTGGAAAGACCGGTGACGACTTCGGCGATAACCGAACGGGTCAATCGGCTTTCGACTCTCGCCGGACTCGATCCTCTGCCCGCCGGAACTTCGAGCAGTGTTCCTTCAAACCTGACGGGCGGTTATTTTAATTCGCTCGGCAATCTTCTGACGCAGGATTTTCCGACCTATCAGGCCGGTGTCAGAATCTCTCTGCCGTGGGGCAACCGCGTCGCCGAAGCCAATCTCGGACGGACATTGGTACAGGCCGACCGCATCAAAAATGTGCGGGATCAGCAGGAGCAGATCATCGAAGCGGAAGTCAGAAATTCTCTGCAAGCTTTGCGTTCCGCCGAAGCCCGCCTCGCTTCAGCCGTCGCCACCCGCCGCTCCGCCGAACTTCTCTACGAAAGCGAAGAACGCCAGTTTCGGGCCGGGACGACGACATTTTATCTCGTTTTGCAACGTCAGACCGAACTTATCACCGCCCGCGGCCGCGAATTGCAAGCTCAAACCGATCTCAATAAAGCGATCTCCGAATTTCAACGGGCGACCGGAACGACCTTGACGGCCAACAACGTCAGCGTCACCGACGGCACGAATCTGACGAAGGATAATACGAATACGACCATCGTCCGCAATCTGCCGACCGTTAAAAAGGACGGAAATTAAAGATTTTTAATATCAAAAAAAACGAAGTTTCGTAGCTACAAATAAACGGTCGGTTTCGCCCGCCAAGAAAAGTTATTGTCAGATAAACTCAATCTTTATAAAGTTTATACATCTTTGCGAAATTTCAGTCAGTAACAAAGTAAAAAAAAGCCCAAATCTATTTATTTATTTGGGCTTTCGCGTCTTTTACCAAATCATCGAAATGTTTTTCCAGATTTTCATTTACACCGCGAAGACCCTTGAAAACCCTCTCGCCCCATTCGATGTATTCGAGCCTTCTTTCATCCGACCAACCGTCGGGCGGATTCTTCACAATATCGGTGATATTGCTGATCTTGTCGCACATCTTTAATTGTTTGGCACTGACGGACATATGCGGAGCGTGGCGGACTTGTTCTTCTTTGCGTTCCTGTTTTTCGAGTGATTTATCATCTGTAACTTCCATCACGATCGAAGCGACATTTTCGCCGAAAAGTTCGACGATCTCCTCGCGGCTCGTCTCCGTGTCTTCCACCGTATCGTGCAGAACGGCAGCGATCAGCACATCGTAATCTTCGACCTTTCCGACATTTTTCAGAAGAAACGCGACATCCAGAGGATGAACGATATAGGGTTCGGCATCGGCCCCTTTGCGGTGCTGTCCGTGATGTTTCCTGGCGGCAAATTTCGCCGCCTGCAAGAGATTTCCTAAATTATTCATAAGCTAAATTTAAGGTAATTTAGTTAAATTTACAACAAAGGTTAAATCCCGATTGAAATGATAAAAATCTCCGATAACTTTTTGATTGCTGATTATAACATTTGACGGATACCAAAGAGGAAGTAACGGCATGTCATTGCTGATTATGTTCTGAGCTTTTTGAAAGGCTTTTTGGGATTTTGCAGTACTGGTTTCTTTTAAAGCTTCATTTAGTAGTGCATCAACCTGTATATTTTTGTAGCGACTGCGATTTCGGCTCGCTCGAAACTCGTTAGGAATCTGACTTGATTCAAAAAGGTCATATAAAAATTGCGGATTTTGATTTCCTGAAACCCATTTGCCGATTGTCAGTTGATAATCTCCATTCTTTACTTGAACCAACATCGTTTGAAATTCTTCCGTTTCAATTTTTGCCGGTAGGCCGATCTGTTCTAAATATTCCGTGATGCTTGAAGCTATTTTAACGGTTTCTTTATTGCCGTTGGAAACTTTTAAAACTATCGGTTTAATATCAACAAATCCGTCTCCGTCGGCATCTTGCAAACCTGATTCTTTAAGGAGTTGTCTGGCTTTGATTTGGTTAGAATCATATTTATTTTCGGCTGAATATGCCCAAGATTGGTTTGGCACGATCGAATGGGCGATTTCGGCTTCTCCTTTTAACAGGTTATTTATAATTCTTTGACGATCAATTCCGTAAGCAATCGCTTGCCTTGTTTTAAGGTTATCAAGAGGTTTGGTTTGTGTGTTAAATGCCAAGTAAACAATATCTGTTCCATTTGTTACATTAAACTTGAAATTTGGATTTTGTCTTAGTTCTTCAAATTCATTTCCATCCGAATAAGGATTTTTTACTAAATCAACTTTGCCGGATTTTAGCTCGGCAATTAAATCTTTCGTTTCTGCAAATATTTTGATCCCTGGTGATCAAGGTATGTCTATTAAACTTAGTCATGGCTTTACACTTGAAAGCGTAGTGCTACAGCAGCTCAAGTGGCGTCATTCCATTTTGATTTCTATAAAAGAGAAATCTTTGTTAAATTCAACAAACCTAAATGCACCAGTTCCGATCGGTAGATCGGCAATGGCTTTTTCACTGTTTATTTTTATACTTCCTTTGGCAACAATGGGAATTGATCGCAAATTATCTAAGAGTAAGTTGGCAACAGAGGGTTTTAATAACTTTAACTGAACAGTATTGTTATCGGGTATGATTATACTTTGGATTATTTTTTTATTTTTACTGTCGGTATAGTCATATAACAAAACTGATTTTGCCCAGTCATTTTCCAAAACACTTTCAAGAGTGTATTTAACGTCCGCAGATGTTAAAACTTTGCCGTTGTGGAAATAAATATCATCGTGCAGTTTGAATTCGAGAATTTTTCCATTATTTAGTATTTTGATTTCCTTTGATAAATTACCGACAATCTCAAGATTTTCATTATATTTGACCAAAGGTTCGTAAACTAAAGGCAGAATTTGCTCTGCATTTCCGTCAATCCAAGCAATATTAAAAGGGGTTAGATTTGAAACTCTGCCTTGAAGTGCAACCGTTAAGGAATTGGAGGACTTAAAATTCGTGTTTTGCGAGAAGGCAAAACTGCAAATAGCTAAACTTAAAACGACATTCAAAACCAGAATGGATGATTTTTTTAAACGCATTTCTTTGATTATAAAAACTTATTTAATGACTTCAATTTCCAAATTCTGCTGACCTCGGATGAGATATTCTGCCGGAGCGATCTCCTTTTCGACGAGAATGGTTTCGACGAGCGGTTTTATTCCGCCGGCGGTTTTATTTGTGTTAAGCGTAGCGAGAACCGATGGCGGCAGGTTCGGCAGTTCGTTTGAACCGATGATCGCCCCCTTCGTGACGCGATAACTCTGCACATAGAGGCGGTCATTTTTCTTTACTTCGTTGATCTTATTGACGAGATCGGCCAGATTATTCGGGACGAATTGCTGGGTCGGCGATTTTGTCTGGAGCGAATTGCCGTCGCCAACCTCTATTTTCAGGGTTCCCGTCGGCGTGTCGGCCGGAATTTTGAAAGGAATTTTATGCGTTAAGATTCTGCCCGTGTCGGTGCGGATAAAGGCCTGAATTTCCAATTCTTCGCCGGCCCGAACTTCCGTCTTATTGATTTCGATTCTCTCCAGATCAGCCGTTTTGCTTCCGTCAACCGATGAAATATTTATATTTATCTCGCTGATGTCGAGGTCTTCAAAACGGCTCTGCAGAAGATTGGCGACCGGAACGACGACCGAAAAAGACGCCAGCCGCACCGCCGCCGCACCGGCATTCCGGCTTTTGATCTGGATGGAATCCTGTCCTTTTAATTTTATCTCGCCGTCAACTTCCACCGTCACATCGCCGAAACTTCTTTCCTGCGCCGTGATCGCATTGGCGATGGCGATATTGACGAGTAAGGGCGTTAAGGTTTCATCTCTAACGACCTCCAAATTCAAGGTTTCGGTCTTGTTGCGGCTGGTTTGCAAATTTAATTTGACGGGAATCATCTGCGGGGCTTGACCGAGTTTGCCGTAAACGCCCGTTGCCCGGTCTTGCGTCATCGAACCGACCAACGCATTCGGCACGGCGAGTTTGAAGGAATTATTAAGGCTCGGGACGACGATGACGACGCTCGATTCGCTCATCGGCAGATCGGAAGAACCGAGACTCAAAAACGGATGTCCGAAAGCGTAAACTTTCTCGCCGTCGCGGAAGGTTACCGTTCCGCTGGCCGAAAGTGAAATGTCGCCTCTCGATAATTGCATCGAAACCGAATCGCCGCCGACCAGAGTTGTTTCATCGGCTTTCTTCAAGGGCGAAATTTTGGCACCGCCGCCCGCCGCCGAAACCGGCAGAAGTCCGGCTTTGAGAAGTTCGGGAGCGAATTGATTTAAGGTTTCCTGCGAGATTCCCGAAAATGTTAAGGGGGTGGCGATCGGCTGAAATGATTGTCCGGCAAGTGCATTTAAAGCCGGATTCGAGCCGGAAGCCGCTAAAATAGAACTCGAAACGGTCGCCCGGTTTGAAAAATTCGGATTCCATTCGGTCGAAGCCAGTTCGGCAAATGAAAATTTTCGCGGACTTTTCGCGTTCGGCGATTTTTCGCGGTTTTCTTCAAAGATCGAGATCATCTGCTCGATCGGCGTAATACCGCAGATGGCTTCTTTGGAAAAAGGAAAACTGTACGAGATCGCACCGAGCAATTTGCCGTTGATATAGACGGGCGAACCGCTCATTCCGGCAAAAACCCTCGTTCTGTCGGCTTCACCGCCGGAGATTTTGCCGATGATCAGATCCTGTTTCGGGCCGATTCCGTCGGGCAGAACGCCTAATATCTCAACATTGAACTCTTCCGCTTCGGTGCCGCGAAAAACCGTCCGGGCCGTGCCTTTCATTCCGTCCTTTAATTGGGAAAGCGGAAAAAACTGCTGTTTGGCTGAGTTTGATCCGGCACTGACGGGGATGTTTTCAGCCGGCGACTGCCCGAAAACATTAGAACAAAATACGGCGGCAAATAGAGCGATGGCGAAAAAATTTATCCTCATAACTTATCAAAACACTTCCTTTTTCTGCTGCGAATATGGTAACATTTTAAGTAACTTACCGAAAGTCTTTTTTCCGAAGGCTTTCACATTAAGACTCCCGAAAAATACTTCAAGTTGTATCTTTTCAAGGAAGCTTCTGGAAATTTTCAAATCATATACTTCAGGTTTTTTAGTTATGGCAAAAATATTTCGTCTTTTTAAGAGTTTTTACAGGCTTTTATTGCCCGTCGTTGTTCTGATCGTTTTAGCTGTCATGGCGGCTTCCGTCTGGTTTGTCCATTCAACCGCCAATCCGCCGAAAACGGCATATCTGGTGACACCCGAAAAATACGGAAGACTCAGCCCGCGCGGGGCGACCGTCTCGGACGAAACCTGGCAGAACCGCGACGGTTCACAGGCACGCGGCTGGCTTCTGCGGGGCAAAAAAGATGCTCCCGCCGTTATTTTACTTCATCGCTACGGCGGTGACCGCTCATACGTTCTGAATTTGGGCGTCAAGATAAATGAAACGACGGATTTTACGATCTTAATGCCCGATCTCCGCGGCCACGGCGAAAACCCGCCGGTTAAGACGACTACATTCGGCGGCTGTGAAGTCGAAGACACGCTGGCGGCGATCGGTTATCTCAAGAGTTTAAAGACGGAAGAAAATGAAAAACTGGTCGGGCAAAACATCGGGATTTACGGCGTTGAAATGGGAGCCCTGGTCGGACTTTCCGCCGCGGCCAAGGAAGAGGGCATCAAGACGCTCGTCCTCGATTCGGTTCCTTTGCGTTCCAACGATCTGCTCGCTTCGGCGGTTGACCGGCGTTTTCCGTTTGCCGGTTTTATTACCTCGAATCTGGCCAAAGGCGGCTCCTATCTTTATTTTGCGACCGGTTGTTATGAAAGACAATCCGTCTGTGAAATTGCCAAATCCGTAACGGATAGAAACGTTCTGCTGCTGGCCGGTTCGGATGCACCCGTCTTAAGAACTTCAACGTCAAATTTGAGCAGTTGTTTTCCGACGCAAACAAACGTCAAATCCTTCACCGATCTCAATCCGTCGGGTTTCGATATAAACAACGCCTCGACCAAACAGGGCGAATCCTACGATCAGAAGGTTATCTATTTCTTTCAATCTACTTTGCAATAAAAAGAGAAAACTACAAAAGATCAATCGGTAATTTTTTTAGTCAGATTTATCTGCGGCGGTTCGGCGGCGACTTCCTGAACCACGTTAAAAAACTCTTTGAAAAACGGCGTTTCAAAATGCTCGTCGAGAGCCGCCTTGTTTTTCCACGTCTCGTGCCAGAAAAAGCAGGTTTCATCTTCGATCGATTGGTGGATATCATAATTTAGACAGCCATCTTCCGCCCGTGAATTTGCGACGATGGCGAGTGCGGCTTTTTTGGCTTCTTCGATCTTATCTTCCTTTACTTTCAGCCGTGCGATCAGCACGATCTTTTCATCATTCATTTAATTTTGTTCTCCTGTTTTTTTTATTTTTTATATTTACCTTAACGATTATATTCTTTAAAAACTGTCATTTGATGAAGGTTTTTATTCCGCTAAATAAACCTCACTCATTCCGCCGCCCCTATTGGTCTCCGACAGGATCTTGTAATGGGAAACGAGGGGGGCTTTTTCCAGTTTCATTTTTGCGTTTATTAGTAGATCAAGAAACAGAAGTTTGCCGGGTTTTTTATAATCAAATCAGAGAACTCGATGAACTAAGACGATTTTCGTGCATATATTACACGATCGGGACGTCGGTTCCGGCCAAATCACTCAGTTTTGCGAAGAAAGAAATCCCGAGATGGCGTTGGCGATGCGGGCTTCTCTGTCGAATGAATTGAACATCGGCACCTCTTCGCGCAACGTCTGTTCGCTGACGCCGGTCAGGAACATTCCCTCCTGTTTCAAAATGACGAAATAGGATTCGCTCTCGTCATTTTCTTTCGTTTTTACATAGGCTCCCGTAAACTGGCTGAGAGCGCCTTCGATCACTTCCCGGCGATGGATGAACTGCCGGACAAAAGCGTAGCTGTCCGTTGTCCTGTCAAAATAATAGACCTCGCGGATCGTGCCCCTGAACAAAAAGATAACACACAGGGCGGCCGGTATTCCGATCGTCCACAGACCGAACGAAACTACCGTATCGATCTGGAAAAGAAGAAGAACAAAAGCTACCGTCAGAGCCACAAAACCCGCCGCCGTCAGAAACATCAGGAGCGTTGGCCGGTAGTCAATAATAGTCAGCGACTCAGGCCGCCTGATAATCCACAGCGGAATGAGAAATCCGAACCTCTCCCGAATCTTTTCCCAAAGCCGGTCAAATACTGATTCTTCGTCTCCAAACATTTTTCATCCTCCGATAATTCACTTTCATTTACCATAAAAATCCGACAAATTCTTCCAGGGTAGAATCTTCAACGCAATCCGACAGTCAATCTTCGTATCCGGCACGAGATGAATCTTGCCCATGCCGCCCTTGCCGATTTCGGAGTGAATTTTGTAGTGCGAAATTGTCGTATCCTTTTCAAGTTTCATATTTTGTTTTTCTCAAATTTATTCCGGCAGATTCAATCTCTTGATAATCGCCTTAAATTTCGGTTCATCGCGGAGAGGTTTCATCAAGGGATCCATATTCAGACTGTATACCGAATATTCCCGCTCCGTAAACGCTTTTTCGAGTTCGGCAATCGCCTTCTCCTT
>JBGTRS010000152.1:0-268 GCA_041940665.1 Pyrinomonadaceae bacterium
CCAGGTAGTTAAACTCAATGAAGCGGAAACCGTTCAGGGCGGTGAAGTCGAAATTATGGTCAAGGGCGGAAAAGTTTTCTTAAACGGCTCGACCAAAGTCATTAAAACCGACATTGAAGCATCGAACGGCACGATCCACGTGATTGACAGCGTTCTGATGCCGCCGAAAGACAGCGGTGAAACATCAAATGACATCGTTGACATCGCCGCTTCAAGCGATATGTTCAACACGCTGGTTGCCGCGGTCAAAGCCGCCGGGTTGGTTGAC
>JBGTRS010000152.1:278-9461 GCA_041940665.1 Pyrinomonadaceae bacterium
AAGGCGACGGACCTTTCACGGTTCTGGCTCCGACCGACGAAGCTTTTGCCAAACTGCCCGCCGGAACGATTGAAAATCTCCTGAAACCGGAAAATAAGGATATGCTGGTCAAAATTTTGACCTATCACGTAATTTCCGGTGAAGTTAAAGCGGCGGATGTGGTCAAGTTGAATAAAGCCAAAACCATCCAGGGCAAAAATGTCAAGATCAAAGCCAAAAACGGCAAGGTGATGATCAACAAAGCCAATGTCGTCAAAACCGACATCGAAGCATCAAACGGTGTGATTCACGTTATCGATACGGTTCTGATGCCGTAGAGCACAGGAATTTATCGTTTATCCGGAAAAATCCCGTGTGCATCTCACCAAACATATTTTGAAGATGCACGCGGGATTTGAATTAAGAGATCTGTGAAATTAATATCAAACTTTTTGTCAGGATGCTGAATCCGTCGATCGAGTTTTTTTGTTAATAAACCCCAAATAATTATGTTTTTTAATGACTTACATTTTAATAGAGAGATTATTTGGTTTAATATAAAATCAAACTCTGTTAAAAATAAGGTGGGATTTATTAAAGAACAAGATTACGTGGAACAGACGATTTTACAACGCATCGCGTCGGGAGATAAGACGGCCGTTCAGGATTGCCTGAACAATTACGGCGGTCTCATCTGGTCTCTGGCGAGACGGATGCTTCCCGATCAAAACGAAGCGGAAGATGCGGTTCAGGAAATTTTCATCGAGATTTGGAAAAATGCCGAAAAGTTCGATGAATCACAATCTTCGGAAACGACATTTGTGGCGATGATCGCCCGCCGGCGTTTGATTGACCGGCTCAGAAAAACGACGCGTCAGCCGGACATTGATTCGTTTGAAGACATTTTGGCCGAACCTTCCCGCGATGAAGACGAGATGATGCAGACGAATGTGGAAGCAAGACAGGCGGCGAAAGCGATGCGTGGCCTGCGTCCCGAACAACAAAAAGTTTTACAGCTTTCGATCGTCGAAGGTTATTCGCATCAGGAGATCGCCGATGCTTTGAAAATGCCGCTCGGCACGGTCAAGACACACGCCCGACGCGGATTGATGGAAGTCAGAGAAGTTTTGGAAAGTAATAATATCAAAAAGGAGGTTTCGGCATAATGCAATATAATGCAAAAAAAGAAAGAATGCTCGAACTCCTTGCAGATCAGGTTATGTTCGGCTTAAGTACCGAAGAGACGAAAGAGTTGGAGATGTTATTGGAAGAGTTTCCCGAATTTAAGAGTGATCATTCATTTGAAAATGCGGCGGCGGCAATCAGTCTAAGCAATCTGAAAATTTCCGAAGAGATGCCGCAGAATCTTCAGGCGAAAATTTTGGCGGATGCGGACGAGTTCTTTATGAAAAAACCGGAAACGATAAAAGAAATTCCGGAAAAAGAAACTGTTTCCGCCGGTGTTATTCAAAATACCGTTTCAAATGCGGACATTCAGGCGGTCAGTTACGATTCGCCGAAACCCTCGTTTATCCAGCAGTGGCTCGGTTGGGGCGTGGCGGCACTGGCCTGTATCGCTCTGGTTGTAAATATCTGGCTGACGAGAGTTGATACGCCGCAAGAAATTGCCGTAAACCCGACACCGACCGAAACCCCGCAAAAAGAGCCGACCACCGTCGAGAAAAAACAGCAGTTTCTGGCTTCGGCCAATGACGTCATCAAGACGGATTGGGCTTCGCCGGATGAAAGTCAAGAATTGAACGGCGAGATCGTCTGGAGCAACAACAAGCAGGAAGGCTATATGACCTTCCGCGGACTGCCCGCCAACGAAAAAGACAAGGAAACATACCAGCTCTGGATCTTTGACGAAGCCCAGGACGAAAAAACCCCGATTGACGGCGGCGTGTTCGACGTCAACGAAAACGGCGAGGTAACGATTCCGATCGATGCCAAGATAAATGTCAAAAATCCGAAAATGTTCGCCGTCACGGTCGAAAAACCCGGCGGAGTGGTGGTATCCAAACGGGAAAAAATCGTTGCTCTGGCCAAGGTCGAAGCATAAATCAAAAAAAGCGGGCTAATTTTCATAAAAGAGCAGTTATCTCAAACTGTTCTTTTTTAGTAACCTTTGGAAAAATTTCCGTCTAAATTTCAAACGGCGTAAATTATTTCAGAAAGTCTTCTCTGATCGGCGAGAAAATATCTATCAAAATGACTTCTTCGTCCAACATCGTCGCACCGTGCCAGGTATTTTGCGGAATATGAACCACATCGCCCGGTGCGACTATTCTTTCCTCATCGCCAAGGATAAAACGGGTTCGCCCTTTCTCAACAATGGTCATCTGTTCGTGCGGATGGTCGTGCGGAGTTGCAACTACAAAAGGCGGAAATTTGACACGGCAAATCATCAGTTTATCACCATAAACCATCTGTCTTTCAACGCCGTCCGGCAGTTGTTCGACGGGAATGTTTTCCCAGTTCATCAGATTTGAATTTTTCATTAAAGAATCAAGCATAATTTTAATTCCACCCCTATTTATTTTGAATTTCTAACTGCATTTTGAACTTCGCCTTTTTCACTTTGTTTTTTGTTGAAACCGCCAAACGAACGCCGCGTTGTTCGCGTTCGCCTTTATCAACCGAACCGGGGCGGCCGGGTGCGGTCAAAAAGTTTTCTTCGATCACGGTTGAAAACATCGCGGGATTGATAAGTTTGACCAGCAAACCCGGATTACTTTCCGGTTCAAAGAAAAAACTTCCCGTTGATGCTTCCGTAATTTTCGTATCGGCGTGCAGATACGCCGTAACGGTTTGCGGAAATTTTGTTCTGACGTCATCCGCCACGATAAATTGATTCGGATAGGTAAAATCAAACTTTCGGATAAATTTTTCGACACCGACTTCCGGCTCGTAGGCCGCCGTTACATCGGCCGTGATCGAAACTCTTTTTTCATCCATTTTCACATCTAAAATACGGATTTTGTTGAGCCGTTCGTAAGACACCTTGGCGAAAGCATCATGGCCATCGCCTTCTTTCGCCTGACCTTTGCCGTCAAACAGCAGCGTGTTGTGATGGATCGTCAGAGGCACGCCGGCATAACCCGAATCGCCCGTTAAATATTTTCCGTTTGACCAGATGATAAAACTACCTGCGTCCGGGTGAGCGTGGCCGCTCGACAGCCGCCAATCGGGGAATGCGATAACCTTTTCGTTGGTCGAATGCCCTTCCGGCGGGCCGCATTTGAAGGCAAAAGCCGTTGCATCGTCGTCCCACGAATCACGCCAGAATACGACTTCGTGATCTTTGAAATAATGCCATTTCGCCTGCTCTTCGATCGGAACGGGCTTGACCCGATCGTTATACCAGATAAACGTCCAGAACTCTTCGGCGTTGACCTGTCCTTTTGATTTTACCCAATCGGCGACGCCCTGCTGTTCGCCGTCCTGGTACATATCGGCGAGATGATAGAGGATGTTGTAATTCGTACGGAATTTTCCGTTAATCCGCTCGCGTGCGTAATCGTTCCCCTGTCTTGCCCGCGTGATATTTCCGGCATAAATATCGCCGAAATCAAAATTGAACTCGCCGCCCGGCAGGGTTATATGGGCAATATATTTATGGGCTTTGCGAAAACCGGGCGTCGTCAAATACAGATTTTCGCCGGTTGAAGCGAGATGGGCATCCATATAATGAACGAGCCACGGCGTGGAGAAAATCCAGTATTCCATACTTTCGTAGAAATAACCGTCTTCGGTGTAAGTCGCCAGAACGCGGTCGAAGATCGCTCTCACCAGCGCCGCCCAGTCTTTCGCTTCGTCGGTTTCATCCATCAGAGCATAGGCCGTAACGGCCAACCCCGATGTCGGGATGAAGGTGTGGTTTTGCGAATAGGCGTAGGTTCTGCCGTTTTTCGGTTTGAAAAAATCATACATAATGCGGGCTTGTCTGATCAATTTCGTGCGGTATTTCGTGCGTTCCGCTTCAGTCAAATCGTGGTAAAGGAGATCATAAGCCCAGCCCATTCCGTAAAGAAGATGTCCGGCGGCGAGATCAATGTCGGGTTTGTTGTAGGTGTAACCCCAGACTTCGTAGGAAACGGCGGCATCCATATATTTTTTGGCGGCGTCCAGGTATTTTTTCTCGCCCGTAATCTTATAAACAAAAGCGGCCTCGGCAATTCCGATGCCGACCTCGTTCTGCACGCGCCGTTCCTGAGCCGGAGCGGGCGGCGGTTCGACCGTCAACGCCCGGACTCTCGAAACTGCCGTCTGCCAGAGTTCCGGCTGAGTTTTTGTCTTTGCCTTTAACTCATCAATGTCTTTCTGAGTCAGATATACCCGCGGATGGACGCTTTTTAATTCCGGCTTCATCGAAGATCGTTTTGTTCGCATCAACTCAAACAGCGGATGTTCGCCCTTGAGTTTTTCCGAGGCTTTGCGTTCGGCTTCAAGTTCCTGTGCGTCCTGTGCCAACGCCGCAGATGAAAGCACGAATAAAATAATCAGGTTTATAACTGCAAGTTTCTTCATCATAAATTTTCCTTAGATCAATAAAGATCACTTTAAATACTTCTTCAAAAAATTCACCATATCGCCGTTGACGTTTTGCCCGTCGTCTTTATGACGCAGTTTGCATTCGATCTTCAGTTTGTCCATTTCTTCCTTCAAGACGGTTCCGAAACCGGGATGATGAATCGCTTCGCTCGGCGTGGATTTATCATTCAAAGGCGTATTGGGAACGCTGTAAAATGCCCAAACCGGCGGATCGTCTTTGGTCAAATGGGTCAAAGGCGACATCTGCGTATAAAGCTCTAAAGCCTTCGGCGAAGTCATTTCTTCTTTCTTCAGCCCCAACATTCTGCCGTCGTTGTAGGTTTTGTATTGCGTGGCGAGAACGCCGATGTATTTTGTGATAACGTCCGGCACGAGCGTCGTTTGAGCGGATGAAACCGCCATCGCTTTGAGCCGGGTTGATTCACGCAGAACGGGATCGGCACTTTCCGGGTCGGCCAGATCATCGTGAAATCCGATCCAGAGCGATGTCATTCCGCCCGCCGAACTGCCCGTCGCGGCAATTTTTCGCGGATCGATATTGAATTCTTTCGCTTTGTAGCGGGCGTATTGGATCGCTCTCGCCGCGTCCAGATAATGCCGGGGAAAAACAACCTCGGGCGTTAGACGATAATTTATTGCCATCACGGCAAAACCCGCCTCGAGCATTTTTTCGAGCTGATTTGCCGAAAGATTCGTCTTATCGCCCCTGACCAGCCCGCCGCCGTGGATATAGACGACGAGCGGCGTCGGCTTTTTCGATTTCGGCCTCCAAAGGTCGAAAACGTTTCTTTCAAATTCGCCGTATCTGCCGTTCAAAATGTCGGGATCGGGTTTAACGGCCTCTCCCTTTTTCGCGTCGGTTTCGCTTTGAGCAAAGACGTTGCACACCATTGCCAAAAGAAGAAATAAAACCGCAATATGTTTTTTTGACATAATTTTTTTTTCAGCCAAATTTCAAAATTGATACAGATTTATGGGAGCCGGAAAGCGTTCCTTTTTTCTAAAGTCGAACGCTTTCCGGCTTTTTCTCAAACCGAACGGTCTGCTTAAAAGAGAAACTTCAAAGCAAACTGCATCTCGCGGTTCTCATTTGCCGTCTGCGTGTATGTTCCGACGTTCGAAGCATCGAGCAGAAAGACCGGAACCTGGAAGTTCGTGTTATTGAAAACATTGAAAACTTCCCAGCGGAATTGCAGTTTTGTGTTTTCCCACAAACGGAAGTTTTTCATTAAAGAGACATCCGTCGAGTTAAACCACGGTCCGATCAGAATGTTTCTGCCCGCATTACCGAAAAACGTCGGGTCGCTCGCGGTCGGAACGGGCCGCGTGAATGCCGCCGGATTGAACGCCAAACCATTGGGAACATTCGCATACGGATCGCCGACGAGATCGGGTCGCTGTTGGGCAACATCAGCCGAAGAATACTGCGGCGTGAACGGGCGGCCCGAAAGAACCGTGACGATGCCGTTAAACTGCCAGCCGCCGAGCAGAGCGTCCGTCAAAGGATTCGCATCGCTCAGGAACATCCGGCCGCGGCCGAACGGAAGTGCGTAGTTAAAGCTCGCCGTAAACTGATGTTTGCGGTGAAAATCCGCCAGAGACTTTTCAGCCGCTAAATTACGGACATCCTGCGGGAACTTCTGCGTTCCGGTCGTCGAATTGTTGGTTGACGAAGCCGTATCGATCGCCCGTGAAAAAGTATAGGAAACGAGCATCGTCAGACCGTTTTTTGAACGGCGACGCAGAGAAGTCTGCAAACCGTTGTAATAGGATTTGGCGATCTGTTCCTGAAATTGAATTGCACCGAATTGCGGAAACAGCCGCTGTGTAACGGGATTTCCGGTTCCATCCAAGGCACCGGTCGGATACAGAGCATTTATATCGTAACGCTGTCCCAAAAATCTGCCCTGCGAACCGACGTAGCCGATCTCGAAAGCCAGATCGTCAACGATCTCGCGTTCGAGCGTCAGATTATATTGGTAAATTTCCGGCGTATTGTAATCAACCTGCAAACCGAACGGTGTCGTCAGCCCCTGGATGCCGCCGCGTCCGTCGGGGAACGGGTTTTGAAACGAAAGCAAAAGAATGTTGCTCGACAAACGGCTGTAGCTTTCTCTCTGCAGGAACGGAAAAGTATTGGCCAACTGCTGCCGGATCGGGTTAAAGGTTTCGAGCGAATAATAAATTCCCGCACCGCCGCGGATGACCGTTTTCGCGTCCTTAAAAGGTCTCATCGCGAAACCGACACGCGGCCCCCAGTTGTTCTTGTCAGTGAAGATCATTCCTTCGGGAAGACGCGGATCTCCCGACAACACCGATCCGCCGAATTCGGGCACAAAATTGCCGAGCCGGCCGCTTGCTTCCGTCAGCGGTGTTTGCAATTCGTAACGCACACCGAGATTGAGTGTCAGCCAATTCGTTATCCGCCAATCGTCCTGCACGAAAAACGAGTATTGCCAGCCGGTCAGTTCTGCCGGTTCAGCCCCGACCTGCCTTTGGGTCGCGTCCGGCAGACCGTAGAGAAAATCGGCGAACGAACGGAAACCACTACTCGTCGAGTTGCTCGTGTTCGTGTTGCGTCCGCGAAAACGGAAATCGCCGCGGACGTTGCGGACATCGGCTTCGTCATACTGCGATCGAATAATGTCAACGCCGAGTTTCAGACTGTGTTTTCCGAAGATCACACTGAGGGCATCGTAGAATTGAAAATTCCGCAGTTTGTAGGAGAAAGGATCGTTCGGACGGTCGCCGAATTCGGAAAATCCGTCAATTCTGATCGCCGGATAACCCTGCACCAAAGGATTGCCCGCCGTCGGAAGTCCGGGAATTCCCAGAAGCGAAATGTAATCCTGATCGCTGTTTTCGCCTATGTTCTGGCTGTTCTGCGTGTAAATACCGAAGCGGGCTTCGTTGATGATGTTGGAAGAAAAGATATGCGTATCGCTGAAGGCGATGTTTTTGTAATTTTGCTTTGTGTCGCGTCCGAAAGTCGGATAAAAATTCCGGTTCGACGGGAACGGATCGAAACCGTTGCCGGTTTGCTGTGAATACCGGAATGAAAAATTATTCTGATCGCTTATCTTATGATCGATCTTCGTCAAAAATTGATCGCGGTTGGTGACACCGTTGAGGGTTACCGAATAACCGAAGGGAGTGTTCGGAGCGATGATATTAGCCGCCGGAAGTCTTTCCAGAATCAACCTTGAAACCGGATTGATTCCGAGAATCGTCACGCCGTTGACGACCGTGTTATTCTGCGGAATGACGTTCGGTGTCGGACAGACGACCTTTGTGCCGGTCGAAGTGATACAGCGAATCTGATTGGAGTTGGCGACATCGTCCGCCGTTCCCAGGATCAGATCGGGTCCGGCCCCGAGCACATCGCGAAAATCACCCGTCAGCCAGCTCGCCCGCGGAGCCGTATTTTGGGCCGACTCCGAACGGCGTTGCCGCGTGCCTTCGTATGAGACAAAGAAAAACGTCCGGTCTTTGCCGTTTGTAAAGACCGGGCCGCCTTCGCCGAAATTCAAGAACGGCAGAGGCCCGCCGAGACTCGCTCCGAACTGATTCCGCAAAAGTGTTTTTTCATCATCGGGAGAAGTAAAAAAGTTATTCGCGTCAAAAATGTCGTTGCGGTGATAATTAAAGATCGAACCGTGAAAATCATTCGAACCCGACTTTGAAACGACGTTGATCTGGGCTCCCGCCGAACGTCCGTATTCGGCCGTATAGGTCGAAGTTTCGACCTTAAATTCGCGGATTGATTCGACCGAAGTATTGACGCCGACCGACCCGTTGCGGTCTGATTTATTGACCACGCCGTCGAGAATAAAATTCGACGCATCGGTGCGGGTGCCGGCCGTCGCTAACCCCTCGCCCTGATCGTCGTCGGCCGGACGCGGATAGACACCCGGCGTCAGGCGTGCCAGATCGGTAAAATCCCGGCCGTTCAAGGGCAGGTCCTGAACCTGTCTTTCGACGATAACCTCGCCTTTTGAAGATGTTTCCGTATTGATCACGGACGGATCGGAGGTAATAATAACTTCGGCCGAAACTTCGCCGACCTCCAAAACGACATTGAACCTTAAACTCTGAGCTGTTTCCAGCATCACATCGTTTTTGACGGCGGTTTTGAAGCCTTCCAGCTCAACGCGAAGTCTGTATTTTCCCGGATCGAGTTGCGTTATTACATATTCGCCGTTTTGATTGGCATTTACCCTTTGACTTAGATTGGTTCCATCTTGAATAATTGTAATAATCGCATTCGGTACGACTGCACCGTTGGTGTCAGTAACCTGACCGACGATCGTTGCCTTAAATGTTTGTCCGAACATTGCAGTGGCCAGAAGCAGAACGCCGAATGCGATCAACAGACTGCTTCTTGTAAATCTTTTTATTCTTTTCATTTTCTTATCTCCTAAAATAAACTTATTTCTTTTAATCCATCAACATTCCGCCATTGACCTCAATGGTTTCACCGCACAGATAAGCCGCCGCATCGGAAGCTAAAAACGCGATCACTCTGGCGACTTCTTCGCTCGTTCCGACTCTGCCCATCGGAATCATATTTTTGAAATTGGCCATCGCTTCGGGAGTCGAAAACGTTTCGTGAAAAGGCGTGTCAATGACGCCGGGCGAAACGCCGTTGAC
>JBGTRS010000153.1:0-9461 GCA_041940665.1 Pyrinomonadaceae bacterium
CGGAAGATTAAAGCGTCTGTCAAAAGAACCGACGGCAGTTTGGGCCACGACGGGTTGATTTATACCCGATGTGTAATTGACAACCGCTAACATACCGGGCGATATTCCCTGAACCGCCGGAGGTGTCTGCGGGGTCGGCGACGGACTCGGGCTCGGACTCGGTGTTGCCGTCGGACTCGGTGTTGGAACGGGATCGTTCGTAACGGGAATTCTGGTTGCACCCGTCGCGAAAGAAATCGCCGAACCGGTTTCGGAGGTTACCGTCGGAGTTAGCAAATAATAAGCTTCAATCGAAAGATCGGGATTGCCGGTGCCGATTTCGGTTCCGGGTATCGTTACCGCCATTCGCTCGAGTGTGTTGCTCGGGTACATTTGATAGGAACCAAGCAGAAACGGCGGCGGTGTTAAAGTTGTCAATCTTTTGAAAATAGCATCCGTTGCCGGCACGTCCAGTTGATATGAATAGATCTGCACGGGACGCTGATCTATCGGGTTTAAACCATCATCTTCATTTGCCGGTATGACCCCTTGCGGCGTGATGTTCATACGGGTTTCGAGAATCAGAGTTTGCGGTGAACCGGCCACATAATCCGTAAAGGTCGGATGCCGGTCAACGTCGCCGCCGGAAGCTTCGGCATCCGCATTGCTTCGGGCTCCGATTCTGCGGAAACTGTCGGTGTCGGCATTGTATAGGAAGGTAGCGAAAGCATCCTGAACTTCGCCGTTATGTTCGTTTGTAAAGTCAGCGAATGAATCGAAAGCGATATACTTACCGTCACGACTCATACGTCTGCCGAAATTAATGATATTGACAATATCACCTTCATTTTCCGGAGTTGAAACCGTTACTTGTTTTTTCATTCCGGTCGGGTTGCCGCTGCCGTCCAGATCGGAGTAAAAAACTTCGTCATTTTCATCGGTATTGTTACCGCCGGTCATTCCGATGACCGGATTATTTCCGTTGGAGGCGAACATCACCCGCATTCCGTTTCCGGAAATTGTCGGAACATTGTTACTGATCGGTGCAAACACCGGCCCCCGCGGGGTTTGAGTAACTTGCGAGAGAGTTCCGCCGCCGACATCTCTGACAAATACAAAAATTTCGGGATTATCCTGCGGGGCTTGATTTCCCGTGCCGACCAGATTTCGGTTGGAGACGAATGCCGTCACATTACCGTTATCGCTGATGCTCGGATCGGTTTGATCATTCGCTACCCGCGGATTTTGCGTCGTGCTTCCGGCGACCGGCTGACTGCTGGCGGGAGTATTGGTTACCTGTATAAAGGTTCCGCCCGCTAAATTGGTCGGAGGAATTTCACTGCCTTGCGAAAGATCAACGGGGGTCACAGCCGGAATCTGATAAAGCCACATTTCCGTATTGGCATCAGTTGTTAAAGGATTGTCCCCGTTGCCGTAAAAGAAATCCAATGTATCTCCCGCCCCCTGTCCGGCGATCGAATTCAATGTGACGGACGTGATCGTGGCGAACATCTGGGTGCCGGTTTGTTCTCGGCCGCCGGAAAATGTGAAGTTTTCCGTGATCGCCGCATTGCTCGCATTCGTACCGGAAACCGTCACGCTGAAAGCAGAGATCGAATTATTAAAATCTGTGAATTTTATACTGACAACGGTCGGGGCGGTCGGTTGGACGATATTTCTCATCATCGTTCCGCCCGTTGCGGATGAAACATCCAATTGATCGGCACCCGAAACCAGATTCGAAAAACTGTTGCCGTCAAAATTACCCGGGTTTGTGCCGTTTACGGGACTTCCGGCAACCGATGTGGTCGCGTTCGAACTAAACGCGAGCCATCTTCCGTCATTGCTGATAACGGGACGCGTATTGACTATCTGAACTCTCGTGTTAAGGATGCTTTGCACATTATTCGGATTTTTTAGAACGGTTTTGGTGTCGGTAATCTGATAAATCCGGCGTTGAGCATAATCGAAGAGAAAGATCTCGCGGTTCCCATCGGAATTTCTGGGGTTTTCCGTGGCGATATTACCTTCGGATTCAATCACGACGAAGCGTCCGTCGCCGCTCATTCCTCCGGCAAAGGAAACTGAAAGAGAGGACGAAATCTGTCCGAAAACGGTATCGGTTTGAGCGGAAGTATTCAAAACACTTCCAAATAAGGTTAAGATTGTAAAAATTAAAATAAAGCGTTTGTTCACAAAATCCTCCGGCTAAATTTAACAAAGTAATTTAGGGGTTTTGAAATAATATAAACCTTCAACTTTCGGGAAGGCACAAAAAATGTAATTTTAAGCGTTAAAAAGGAGCGTTGCAAGCAACCATTAACTAAATTTTTTACTTGTTTGTTAAAACATAGCTTTTGATGCATCATCTGTCCGTAAGGGTTGACTGATATTCATTTGCCCGAAAATAAATTTTCAACTTAAACTATGGCCGAAAAATACAAAATAATGCTTGTCGTCGGCGAAATCTCCGGTGATTCGCATGCCGCCAAACTCGTCGAAGAGATGCGTGCAATATCTCCGCAGGCGGAGTTTGAGTTTTTCGGAGCGACGGGAAAAAGAATGCGGGAAGCGGGTGTTGAAACGATCGTCCGGGCGGATGATTTTGCGAGGGTCGGCATAATTGAAGTCGCCAAAGCATTGCCGATGTTTTGGCGGATCTTTCGGAAAATAAAAAAAACTGCTTTGGCAAGACGGCCCGATGCCGTTGTCTTGGTTGATTTCCCGGATTTTAACCTCAGACTTGCCAAAGCTCTCAAAAAGAAAGGTTTGAAAATAATATATTATGTTTCACCGCAGGTTTGGGCGTGGAAGAAATACCGTTACAAAACCATCAAAAATATGTTGATCTGCTTTTGACCATCCTGCCGTTTGAAAAATCCTGGTATGCGGAAAAAGGTGTTAAAAACGTCCGGTATGTCGGAAATCCGCTGACCGGAGAGGTTTTATCCCGTATTACAAAAAAAGAATTTTGCCAGAAACATTCTCTGGATGAAACCAAACCGATCCTCGCCCTTCTGCCCGGCAGCCGCCGGACTGAAATCGAAAGAATTTTGCCCGTCCTGCTCGATACGGCACATTATATGCTGAAAAGGGATATGGAATTACAATTTGTCATCCCGCTCGCATCCATCCGGAAATTTACGGAAGTGCAGAAGATAATTGAAGAGGCCGGGAAGTATGATCTTTTGAAAAGAGAAAAATTGTTGATCGTAAAAAATGAAACCCTCGAAGCGGTCAAAGCGGCGGATGCGGCGGCGGTGACCAGCGGAACGGCAACACTTGAAACTGCGATTATCGGAACACCGATGGCGATCGTCTATAAAGTTTCGGATTTCAATTTTAAAATTCTGCGGCATTTTATTTCGGTCGAACATATCGGTCTCGTCAATCTCATCGCCGGAAAAAAACTTGCCGGGGAATTTATTCAGAACGACTTTACCGCCGAACATCTCGGCCGAGAGTTATTTCGGCTTTTAGACAGCGTTGAAAACCAAAAGATGCGGGAGCAATTACAAAAAATAAAAGAAAAACTGGGCGACGGCGGTGCTTCAAAAAAAGCGGCAGAAGCGGTGTTAGAGGCATTGAAAAATTGACATATTAAATGATCTTCTTTCATCCGTTCATTTTATTTGCCTCTTCTATCTCCGAGTCTTCCGCTTCTTCGGCCTTTTCTAAATCCCGACTTCCGATCATATCTTCGCGGTGCAACGGAAGCAAAAAGACCGGACAGATGGTTTCCTGAACGACTTTTTGAGCGACACTGCCCATCGTAATTTGATCGGAGCGTTCGATCCCGCCGCGGCCGTGCGAACTCATCATAATCAGGTCGATTTTTTCCTCTTCGCTGACGGCCAGGATCGTTCTTGCCGGTCCCGAACCCGTCACGTCCGTGTCGATGTTCAAGCCTTCTTCCTTTAAGGTCGTCGCAATATCTTCGAGATATTGTTTGATCTTCTGGCTGAAATCTTCGGATTCCGAACCTTCCGGGACGGAAAACAGCCGGACTTTGCTTTCAAACTGGTTGGCAAACGCCCGGATGTAAGGTAAAACCATTTCGGCGGCTTCCGAACCGTCGAGAGCGACGAGGATGTTCTTAAATTCGGAACGGCGGCTTCGCCAGTTATTGGTCGGCCGGATAAGCAGAGTCGGCGTCGAGGTTTTCTGGACGACTCTCTGCGTCATACTTTTTGACATAAACTGACCGATCTCGAATTTTCCGCGGGTCGTCATCAGGATCAGATCGGCATTTGTTTCTCTGGCGACGGCGTCAATTTCCGTCGAAGGCTCGCCATAGCGGTAATGGGTTTTAACCTGCAAGCCGTCCTCTTCGATAAGTTTTCCGACGAGCGAGATGTATTTCTGCAATTCGGTGCGGTATTCGATCATTTCGGCATCGGTCAAATGAATATTCTCATCCGCCTCTTTATCTTCGACGCAGATAATTTCCAGTTCGGCGTTATAAGCTCTTGCAAAAGTTCTGGCGGTAGCGAGAGCTTGTTCGGCGAGAGATGAACCGTCAAGCGGCATCACGATCTTTTTGAACGGCACTTCATCGAGTTTTAATTCCCGCAGAGATGTCGGATAATAAGTCTGCTCCGAAATTATTGCCCCGAGTCTTTCTTCGACCGACGGCGGATTTCCCAAACGATTCCGGTAATAGGTAAAACCGAAATAGAGCAGAGGAATCAATATAAAATAGAGCCAGGCACCCTCGAAAAATCTTTCTTCAAATATTATGATGGTCGCGATCGAAGCCAGAAGTGTGGCGATGGCTGTCCCGATCAAGGATAAAAGCGTTGTGGTCTTGAAATCCTGCCGGACATAGCGGAAGAGCCGTTTGGCCGCCGCCCAGCCGGTCATACTCAACAGGATAAACACGCCCGCCGCATAAAGTGCCAGATAGGTTTCTTCGTGCGTGCCGAACAGTGCATAGCACAGAGCAATGACGGCAACCATAATCCAAACGGGTGCACCGGCAACATCGTATTTATTTCGTTGTCCGAGACTGGCCGCGACATAATGCCGGTAACGAAGACCGAGAGCCAGATTCTGCACGCCTTGAGCCGCCGCCGCCGATGCCGATAGCAAGACGGCAACGCCCGCTATTGTTCCGAGATACGAAGCCCATGTCGGTAAAAGAACATTCATCGTTTGAGTGAAGACGGATGCTTCACCGCCGCCGTGACCGCCCGCCCCGGCCGTAACTTCGGAAACTTCCAAAATTGCCGGACCGACGATAACCATAGTCAGTGCCGTCGTTCCCATAATGATAATCAAACTGCCGAAGGCTTTCCGGCTTCTTTCGGCACGTCCGCCGTCATAGGCCGCGACCAAATTGGCAAAAATTTCGATTCCCGTCATCAATGCCAAAATTCTTGCGTAACCGCCCAGAGTTAAATGTAAATAAGTTGTTTCGACGGTTTCGGTGACGCCATTTATTTCCTGTGTATATGTAACGATTTCATTGGAAAATGCCTGAAAATTTATGGCGGGAATATTTATCACACCGAGAAGCCAAGAGCCGTTAATCGGAACACCCCAGAATTTCCAGATGGTTGCAAAGATCATTACCCAGAGGAGAATCAAAACCGCAAGAGTTGCGGGACCAAAGGCACGAGCCGCCACCTTCGGGCCGCGGTTGACGAGCCAGCCTGTAAAAACGCTGACGACAATTGCCACAAGTAATTTATAACCTTCGGGTATTCCGAGAAATGAACCGTTCAGAGGAATGCCGAATTCAATGGCCCGGTCGGCGAGCAGAGTGACGAGTGCCGCCATCGAAACGAGAAATGTTAAGGTGTATTCGATGACGGTGATGGCGGCATTGATCTTGACCGCCCAACCGCCGAATTCTTCTTCCGCCAGACCGCTGCCGCCGCTTCCGTCCGTCACCCAGGTCATTACCTGACGATACATCGCCGAAACCATGATGACCGTAAAGACAACGAGCCAGATCGAAGTCCCGAAGGTGATATTGGCGACTCCGGCAAGGACGATGAGTTTTAAGAAGGGACCGAAAACATACAGCGGAGAACTTGCCGGATCGCCGCCGCCGGCCAAAGCACCTTCAAACGAATTTGATAATTTTCTCGATATTGTTGCACCCATAATTTTAAACGAAAAAATTCCGAATGAATTTCTAAACAAAAATGCCGCGTATTATACAGCACTTTTTAAAAATTACTCGGAATTTTTATACTTTTTTTTCAATTTTTTTACTTCTTCTGCCAAACGCGGCAAAGATTTTATGTAAGCATTTAGTTTTTTATAATCATCCATCGGCATCACGGGAATTCCGCTCCAGAAGCCTTTTTTGAGAATTTTACCCGGAAAGACCGCCGATTTTGCCCCGATGACCGAACCGCTTTTGATCAAAACATGATCGGCAAAACCGACCTGTCCGGCGATGACGCAATCGTCCTCGATGGTAACACTTCCCGAAATTCCGGTCTGAGCCGCGATGATCACACGCTTGCCGATCGTCACGTTATGAGCGACCTGGACCTGATTATCAATCTTCGTTCCCGCACCGATTCTCGTTTCGCCCAAAGCTCCGCGGTCAACACAGGAATTGGCACCGATCTCGACAAAATCTTCGATCACGACTCTGCCGATCTGCGGAAATTTTATATGTCTGTTTTCGTCCGGATCGCGGACATAACCGAAACCGTCCGCTCCGATAATCGTTCCGCTGTGAATCACGCAATCGCAACCGATCTCGACATTGTCATAGATCACGCAATTCGGATAAATGATCGAGTATTTTTTGATTGTTACATTATTTCCGATCTTTACTCCGTTGTGAATTTCCGCGTACTCACCGATATAAGAATTTTCTCCAACGGTTACAAACGCACCGATATAACCTGCCCGAACATCGGAAGTTTCGTCAATTTGAGCGGTTTCGCTCCAACCTGTCCGCTGTTTATTCGGGTGAATTTTTTCGGCGATTTTGGCAAAGGCGAGTTTTGGATTTTTTACCTGGATTGTCGGGCAGGGAAGTTCTTCTTCAAAATCATTCGGAATCAAAAGACAAGAAGCGTTGGTTTCTTTTGCCTGTTTGATAAATTCTTTTTTTTCGATAAATGAGAGTTCGCCTGTTTTTGCTTTTTCGAGGGAAGCGATGTTTTTTATTTTGATTTCACCCTCACCGTTGAGTTTTCCGCTTAAAAATTCGGCTATTTGAATTATTTTCATCAAAAATTAATTTCTGTTCTCGGCTTCCTGCACGATCTTTTGCAGAAAAAACTGCAAACCTTCGATTTCAAATCCGTGTTCCTGTTCGAGTTTTTTGACGACGCTCGCCGATTCGGAATCCATCAAGTCCAGATCGGCCAGATCGATCGTGAGATTTTTACCCTGTTCCTCCCGCATTTCGAGGGCGATTTTTTCCAATAAAACGGCATCTTCAAGCAGTAATTCACCCTCCACCCTCAAAACGGTTTTATTGCGGTCGGTATCTTCCAGTTGGGTTATATTGGTCGGCATTTATTAGAAATTTAAGGCTATTTTCGGGAAAAAAGCAACTAACGTTTTGTCAAAAATTAAAAATTAAAAAACAATTAAATAAAAGGCTTCAATGTTAATAACATTGAAGCCTTTCTTTAAGAGTCATTTAATACGGGGTCTGAATTCGTATCAAATTACTCTTGAGACTGTTTGTTTTGTTTCATTTCAGCCCATTTGGCTTTGCGTTCTTCCATTTTTTGCTTGAATTGAGCTTTCAATTCGGCCAGTTTGGTTTTCTGCTCGGCGGTCAGAACGTTATACATCTGAGTTTTTACTCTTTGTTTTTCAACGATCATTTGGGCGTGCAATTGTCCCTGTTGCTGGGCGATCGCCGTGACGGCCGCCTGATCGAATGTTCCGCTTTCGGTCAATTGATCGAGTTGCTGACGATTCTGACGCATCTGGTCACGCAATGATTTGGTGTTTTCCCGGCTAGCTTGACGGATCGCTTTCATCTGTTCTTTTTGAGCGTCGGTCAGATCAAGCTGTCTGAACATCCGTCCCATTCCGTGTCCACGCTTCCCGCCGCGTTTGCCGAATTTGCCTTTACCGCCGTGTTTACCGAATCTGGCTTTACCGTCGGTCGGCTGATCGGTTGTGGTTTGCCCGAATACGAAGATCGCACCGATGGCAACCAAAGCGATCGCAAGAATAGTTACTGTAATTTTTTTCATTTTTAGTTCTCCTTAAGTTTTGAAAATTATTTCGCTAAAAAAAATTTAACTCACAAATTGTTGAGTTCGCTTCTTTAGACGCACACAAACAGGGCATAAACGTCAAACATTCGTGAAGTAATGTAAAGAAATGTAAAATTACAAGCGAAGAAAAAAATTTTGACGTAGAATGAAAGGCGGATATGGAACGGATTTTAATAATTGACGATGATGAAGAACTCTGCGAACTCGTTTCGGAATATCTGACGGTCGAAGGTTTCGATGTCGAGGCGATCCACGACGGCGAAAGCGGTCTGCAGGAAGCTTCCAGGGAAGAACACGATCTTGTGATCTTAGATGTGATGCTTCCGAAAAAGAACGGTTTCGATGTTTTAAGAGATTTGCGGAAGGATTCGAAAATTCCGGTTCTGATGCTGACGGCGAGAGGCGAAGATATGGAACGCATCGTCGGTCTGGAGATCGGAGCGGATGATTATTTGCCGAAGCCCTTTAATCCGAGGGAACTCGTTGCCCGTCTGCGGGCGATCCTGCGGCGGGTCGAAGCGGTCAAAAATGCCCATACGCTTTCCAACGAAAAAATCGAGGTTGAAGATCTGGAAATTTCGCTTTCGGGAAGAACCGCCAAAATTGAAGGTGAAAAATTGGGTTTAACGGCGGTCGAGTTCGATCTGCTTGTCGCCCTCGTGCGGGAAGCCGGAAAAGTTGTCAAAAAAGAAGATTTGAGTTTGGATGTTCTGGAAAGGGAACTTTCGCCCTACGATAGAAGTCTTGATATGCATATAAGCAACTTGCGTAAAAAACTCGGCAAACACGAAAACGGCGAAGACCGCATCAAAACGATCCGTTCCGTCGGATATATATATACATTGAGCATTTAACATTTATCATTACTTCAGAAAAAATGTTCAATGATAAATGTTCAATGATAAATGAATATGAGTTTGTTTCTTAAAATTTTCCTGTGGTTCTGGCTGGTCATCGGTCTGATGATCGGAGCGATCACGCTTGTCAACTGGTCAACCCAATCCGAACCTTTGCAAAAACAATGGCGGGTTTTTGTCGGCGAAGCGGTAACGGTTGACTCGCAGACATCTCTGCAGATTTATGAAAGCCAGAATACGGAAGGATTGGAAGAATATTTTGAACGGCAGAAAACCCGGCAAAGAATTAATACAATCGGACTTTTTAACGAAAACCGCGAACTGATCGCCGGCGATCTGCGGCTGGCGGAGATCAATGATCTTTTTGATGCTTCTCTAAAGAGCGATGAGCCGCAGTTCAAACGTTTTCCCGACC
>JBGTRS010000154.1:0-9447 GCA_041940665.1 Pyrinomonadaceae bacterium
CGAGGCCGGCGTCAACATCGCGACATTCAACCTCGGCCGCTCGGCCCCCGGCGCCGACGCCATCGCCCTCGTCGCGGTGGACGAGCCGGTGAGCGACGCGGTCATCGCCAAGGTGCGCGCGCTGCCGCATGTGCGGCAGGCGAAAAAGTTGGCGTTTTAGGGGCTTTTCTTCCCTCTCCCGCAAGCGGGAGAGGGCTGGGGGTGAGGGCGTTGATCCCGCCCAAATGCCTCATGCAGTAATTTTTGCGGCTGCCCCTCACCCCTGACCCCGCGCACCGAAGAAGGCAAGCTTTCCTGTTGGTGGCGATCAATCGAACTTTGAAACGCGATGCCGCGAGAACGGTATCATTACGAAAGCCACAAGAACTCCGCACGCACCTCCAGACTTTCGTCGACGCCTACAATTACGCAAAGTGTCTGAAGACGCTCAGGGGACTCACGCTTTACGCATACATCCGCCAGTGCTGAACGACGGACTCCAAACGATTCAGGTTCAATCCGTTAAACAAAATGCCGGGAAAAATCTGTTCGATAGCGATGTGGATGAGAAACTGCTAGTTTTGGAAGAAGCCGGAAAATTTTTCGGAGCTTCATTAAAGTCAAAAGATATGTATCGCCTTGTGACGAGCCGGATCGGTGAAATTATTCCGTTCGATACCTGTGCCTTTTTTTTATTAGACGAGAATAATAAATTTACCGTCCCATTTGCCGCCGGAAAAAACTCCCCGCTTTTTGAAAACATCAGTATCGAGTGCCGTCAGGGAATTGCCGGAAAGGCTTTTTTGAGCCGTCAGGTTGAGAGTGATAAAAATCTCGGATTCGATAAAAAAGTATTTGAAAGCTGTTTATTGAATGACTTAAATTCCTCGGTGGCCGTTCCGCTGTTTCGCGGACAGGAGGTTTTTTGCGTTTTGGTCTTATACACGGAAAAAGAGAACTCATTTGATGAAAATACGGAGATTTTAGCCGAAGCCGTCGGAGAACGCATCACGCCTCTGATTATCGGTTCTTATTCTTTCGAATTGAGTCTATCTAATGCTCTGACAGATTCTTTGACGAATCTTCCGAATGAGCGTGCCTTTTATCTCGTTTTGGAAAACCAGGTTGCTGAAGCCCAACGGTTTCTGGAACAGCGGTCGTTGACGGTTTTGGCGATGGATATCAAAAACTTCGATGAGTTGAATCAAAAATTCGGCCATTCGACCGGCGATCTGATTCTGGCTTATTCGGCCGACCTGATCAAAAAACAACTGCGGCAGATGGATATGCTCGCCAGAACCGTAAAGGATGAATTTTTAGTCATTTTACCGACCGCCACCGATCTGATCACCGAGCAGATCATCATCAGGATCGAAGAAGCGTTCAGAAAAAAACCGTTTGACATTTCACATAGTGAAAGATGTTTTGTCGAACTAAGTTTCGGTTCGGCAACCTTTCTAAATGACGGCGAGACCGCCAATGAACTCTTAAAGATCGCCCTTCTGCGTAAGCATCAGACAAAAGGTATCGGAGATAATACGGTTATATTTTTTCCGAAAAAATATGTAAATTGACTTTTTTGAAGTTAAAAAAATGTCATAAATCAAATTGTCGCGGTGTGTTAATGTAGAAAGGGTATTAGTGTATTTAAAGTAACTTTTTCCGGTTTGAAAAAAACTAATAATTGAAAACTTTTTTAGCAGAAAATGCGTTAAAGTAATAACATTGAATTCCAGGGAACATTTATTTTTTATGCTGACAGGCGAAAAATTGGGACGTTACAAGATTGGTCGGATGCTCGGTTCAGGCGGCATGGGCGAGGTTTATATCGCCCACGATGAACAACTTGACCGGGATGTCGCCCTCAAGGTCTTGCTTCCCGAATTTTGCTGTCAGGAAGAAAGAGTTAATCGCTTCAAGTTTGAAGCCAAGGCCGTTTCTGCTTTAAATCATCCGAGCATCATCACGATTCACGAAATCGCCGAAATTGATGACAAACTTTTTATCGCCACGGAATATGTGGACGGTAAAACGCTCCGGGATCGCATTGAAAAGAAGGATTTGGATGTTTATGAAGCCGTTAAAATAGCCGAACAGGTCGCCGATGCCCTGGCGATTGCTCACGAGGCCAATATCGTTCATCGGGACATAAAGCCCGAAAACATAATGATCCGCCACGACGGGTATGCCAAGATTCTTGATTTCGGACTCGCCAAACCGATCTATGAAAATGTTTCCGGCGGTGGCGAAACAACGGTTCAGATGGTCAAAACACAGCCCGGAATGGTTATGGGCAGTGTCCGCTATATGTCACCGGAACAAGCCCGCGGGAACGAAACCGACGGCCGAACCGATATCTGGAGTCTCGGTGTCGTTTTGTATGAAATGCTGACGGGAGAAAATCCGTTCGACGGTGACACGATCAGCGATTCATTGGCGGCGGTCATTCATAAGGAACCCGAAAAATTACCCGAAGTTCCGAATGAATTGGGCTGGATAATTGATAAAGCATTAAAGAAAGACCCGGAAGAGCGTTATCAAACCATCAAGGATTTTGCACTCGATCTGGCCGATCTGCGGCACGATTTTGAACATCATTCGATCGAGCATATTAAATCGAATCATTCATCAAATACGAGAGCCCTGCCGAGACAGGATACGAATGAAAATAAAACCCTGATCCATCAAACCATATCCGCCGAGAATCAAAATCGGTTGAGTTTCAAAAATTCGGCAAAATCGGATGAGATTTCATTTGTAAACAAATTAAACCGCGGTTACTTAAGTGTAGCGGCAATTCTTTTGATTGCTGTTTTGGGCTTTGGCGGCTGGTTTTTGTTACCGCAAATTTTCGGCAGTAGTGGAAGGAATTTTCAATCTATTCAGGTTTCGCGTTTGACCGATAACGGCGACGCTCATATTGCCACCGTCTCGCCGGACGGAAAACTTGTTGCGTTCGTTGATACGCAGGACGGAAAATCAAAACTGGTCGTCCGGCAGGTCGCTACCGGCGGAACGGTCGAGATCGTGCCGGCCACGGAAAAAGGCTTTATTCAACCGACGTTTTCAAACGATGGGGAGTTTATCTATTACACGCAGGTCGAAAAAGGCGTCGGAACGCTCTTTCGGGTAGCAACTTTGGGCGGCCAAAATAAAAAGATCGTCTTTGATATCGATTCGAGGGTTGCCATATCGCCCGACGGAAAGCAGCTTGCGTTTATTCGCCATAATCCGACCGACGGCGGTGATACGATATTTTTGGTTGATAACGAAGGGAAAGTATTAAAACCGTTTATAATGACAAAAGATGTCGGTTTTAATAAATTTCATGATGTTTTTTGGTCCAACGACGGAGAAAAACTTTTTGCCGGAGGTTATGAAAATGCTCAGGATCCGAACCACAAAGTAAAATTTATCGCCGTTGATTATGAGGATAAGAAAACAACCGGTGCCGAAGAATTACAGCCATTAAATGAAGCGGGCTGGGTGGCTGCCTATAATTTTGAACTGCTCAAAGACGGTTCGGGAGTGGTTTATATCGGTAAGGAAAAAACCGATGACAGTATGCAGATCTGGCATCTTTCATTTGCAAGCGGCGAGATTAGACAGATCACAACTGATACGAGTGATTACGATTCGGTCAGCGTTTCGGCTGACGGAAACACGATCGTTGCCACAAAAGTTGACCGTATCTCGAATCTGCTTTCATATACGCCTGCTACGAAAGAAAGTAAACAGATCATCGGCGAAAGCAGAAACTTCATCGGTTACAGAAGAATTTCGCAAATGGCTGACGGTAAGATTCTTTATTCAAAACGGACCGGTGAAGAAATAAATATCTTTTCGATTGATGAGGATGGAAGCAATGAAAAACAGTTAACATCCGACAGTAAATTCAATTTAAATCCGCAGGCGAGTGCCAGCGGAAAATTTATTGTTTTCAGTTCGAACCGTAACGGAAATTACGGAATCTGGCGGATGAATTCGGACGGCAGTAATCCGAAGCAATTGACCGACCCGAAAAACGCCAGAGACAGCGACATCCAGATCATCAATGATGACCGCACCGTGATCTTTGCACGTCAGACAAATGACGGCGGAAGATCCAAATTGATGAAGGTTTCAATTGACGGCGGCGAGGCAAATGATCTGGCAGTGAAAAAAGATCAATCAATCGTTGCGGTGAAAGTTTCGCCGGACGAGAAAAAAATCGCCTATTTATCATTTTTTTACGATCCGAAAACATCGGAGTTTGAATCAACTATCAGTATCGTCGAATTGAACGGCAATGAGATCGGCGAGGAAATCAAGAAATTCCCGTTTAATTTGGATCATCATTTTGATTGGTCGGCGGATGGGAAATCTTTAACTTATATCAAACGCGAAGGGAATGACAATCTTTGGAATATGTCCGTCGAAAGCGATAATGAAACGCAATTGACCTCGTTTAACTCTGACGATCTGATGGCTTTTCTCTGGGGCAATAAAGGAAATAAGGTTTTTATCGTGCGGGGAATCGTCAACAGTGATCTGGTTTTGATCAAAGATAATACGGATTTATCTTAATTCCGCTTGTTGCTTTTAAAACCTCCCGCTTCCTGGAAACTGGAAATTATCTCAAAAAATACTGGTTTGAATTCTTCAAATTTTTCAATCGAAGAATATGTCATCACCTGATGAAAATAATCCTTTCCTTCCACAATTGTATAGATTTGTTTGATATTTTCTTTTTCGGCTTCAAAAAAACCTGAAAGTAAAAATTGTTTAGCCGGTAAATTATTTATTTTACGTGATTTTGGTTGTGTTGATTGTGGGTTTTTAAATACGGTTTCGATGTCTTGAATAAAAGTTTCGGTATAATCGTCCAGACTAATCTCATCACCTTCCGTTTTTGGCACAGAAATAACATAAACGAAAACATCATCGAGCATATATTCCACTCTCAACGCAATGTCTTTGTCCGCATCTTCTATTTCCATCCAGGTTCCCGGTACGGTTAACTGTGTCAGATTATCTTTTGAATAAACGGTAACCGGTTTTTTAAACTCCTTTTTGAACTCATTGACCAGAGAACAATTGATCGAGAAAATGAGTAAGAGCGTTATTGATAGGATTACAGAAAACTTATTTCTCATTTTAATTTTCCAAAATTTGACTCATAAAAATTTTGCAGATCCGGCAGATTTTGATTTTATTTGTAAAAAGTGGAAAATCAAAGTAAAAAAAGACAAATTTTGGAGTTTAAATGGCAAAAATTTCATTCTATGGCGGAACGGGAACGGTTACGGGGTCAAAATATCTTCTGCAATCGAACGGCAGAAAGGTTCTGGTTGATTGCGGTCTTTTTCAGGGGTTAAGAGAATTACGCGAACGAAATTGGCAGGCTCTGCCGTTTGACCCGAAGGAAGTTGACGCGGTTCTCATCACCCACGCCCATATTGATCATACGGGCTTTTTACCACGACTTGTCAAACTCGGGTTTGCGGGACGAGTTTTTACATCGCGGGCGACGGGCGATCTGATGAAAATCCTCTTACCCGATTCCGCCCGGTTGCAGGTCGAAGAAGCCGATTATCGCAACCGCAAAGGTTTGACGACGCATAAACCCGCTCTGCCGCTTTATGATGAAGACGATGCCAGGGAAGCTCTTGCAAGACTCGTGCAGGTTCCGAACGACGGTAGTTCGATCGAAATCTGTGAAGGATTTCGGGCGAGTTTCAATGTCGCCGGACATATTTTAGGAGCGAGTCTGGTACTGGTTGAAATGGAAAACGCCCGTGAAAACAATGATTCGATCAAATTTTTGTTTTCGGGCGATCTCGGACATTATGATCAACCGATCTTAAAAGACCCGGCACCGCCGCCCGCCTGCGATTATCTGATGGTCGAATCAACTTACGGCGACCGACTGCACAGCGAAGTCAAATCTGACGAACAATTGACGGAAATTATCAATGCCGGTTTAAAAAGAAATGCACCGATCCTGATTCCGGCTTTCTCCGTCGGACGAACACAGGAGATTCTCTATCTCATCCGCGAACTTGAAGAAGAGGGTAAAATTCCGGTTTTGCCCGTCATCGTTGATTCTCCGATGGCCAAGCAAGCGACGCAGGTTTATAACCGCTGGCGGGAGGAACACGATGAGGAATACGCGAGCATTCTCGCCCGGCAGAAGCATCCGCTCAAAACGGGTTCGATGACGACGACGAACAGTCGGGAAGATTCCAAAAAGATAAATAAATTAAATGACGCGAGAATAATTATTTCCGCCTCCGGAATGCTTTCCGGCGGTCGGGTTTTGCATCACGCCAGAAGGCTTCTGCCGAATCCCGATGCGACCATCGTTTTTGTTGGTTATCAAGCGGCGGGTACCCGCGGTCGGAGGGTTCTGGAGGGTGAAAAGGAAGTCAAAATTATGCACGAATGGGTGCCGGTTAGGTGCCACGTCGAACAGATTGACGGATTCTCCGCTCATGCCGATTGGAAGGCCGTTCTCAGATGGCTGAAGGGATTACCCAACACACCGAACGCCGTTTTTACGACGCACGGCGAGCCTGAATCCGCATCGGCCATGGCGAAACACATCCGCGATGAATTCGGTTGGAACGTGCTTGTTCCCGAATATATGCAGACAATTGATTTAAAATAAAAGATTCACGATTCAAATATAAAATAAAAAAAATACTCATCTTTATCAGGCAGAAAAAATCTTTTGGTGACTTAGGTTGACGTTAATTATAGACCGAATTTATCAGTCTGGTTTAATCTGCTAGAATAGAAGAAAAGAATTAGGATTCAATAAAGCATTACCTGAATAAAAAAAAACGAAGCAAAAGGCACTGGGGATTTCATTTGCGTGAACATTACCCGGTTCTGATATGGAAAATTCTATAACAAAAGACATCGAATCTATTCACAAGATAGATGCCATCCAAACTATTCTGAAGCTACTAAAGCAGACTACGGGAATGAAAAATTCTGCCGTGGTTTCGCTGGCAGATGAAAAATGGACGGCGGCGTGTGTTTTGGACGATAATCCCTACGGATTGAATCCGGGCGATCAGCTCGATATGAATACAACTTACTGACAAAAGATCAAAGGAGCGGTCGCTCCTCTTCTTGTCAATGATGCCGAAAATGATGCCGATTTTAAAAACTATCCCGCTTTTACACAACTGAAAATAAAAAGTTTTATCGGTGTTCCGCTGTTTCGTCCGAACGGGGAAATACTCGGCACACTTTGTGCTTTTGATACCGAATCGGCTCAACTCGATGAAGAAAATTTTGAGATTTTCGACCTTTTCGCACAGCTTATCACTCATGAACTCGAAGCCCAGCAGGAAAGCGTAATTCGTGAAAGAGCCCTTGAGGATGCCATTTCCATCAACGAATCGCGGGTAAGATTGATGAACATACTCGGACACGATCTGCGAAGTCCGTTAAATACGGTGACGATGGCGGCGAATGTTCTGAAAATGGACAATCTCGCCGAAGATAAAACGAGCGAACTTATCGAAAGCATTCTGCGGACGGCCGGCAGAATGAGAGATTTGATCGAAGACCTGCTTGATAAAACAAAGGTTTTTGATGACGGTGAATTGGTTATCGAGAAAAAAAACATTGATCTGAGCAAACTTTGCCGGCAGATCATAAAGGAATTTGTGATCGCCAATCCCGATCTGAAAATTGATTTCCATTCGCAGGGAAATTGTCTCGGAATGTGGGACGAAGGCCGGCTCGGACAGGTTCTTACAAACCTTCTGAGCAATGCCGTCTATTACGGCGATACTTCAAAACCGATCAAAGTTGATCTCATCGAAGATTGTGGTGAGATCGTTCTGCAAGTCAATAATCAGGGAAAAGTAATACCTGAGGACATAAAGGAAAAGATTTTCTCACCATTCTGGCGGGGTGAAGACAAAAAATCCAACACGGGCGGTCTGGGCTTGGGATTATACATCGTCCGGCAGATCGTCAAATCGCACGGCGGCGAAATATTCGTCGAATCAAACCGCGAATACGGCACGACCTTCAGCGTGAAATTCAAAGATAATTTAGTGATAGGTTAAATCTGTTCTTTGCCGATGTGAAAGATTGCATCGCCGAGATAGACGACGGATGTCTGGTTGATGCAGAAGATGTATCCGTCCATCGGGGATTTTATTTTCTTTTGGAATTGGGCAAAAGGACCGTTGATATAGGCGAGCAGTTCGCCTTTGCGGACGTAAGAGCCGTTTTCGACAAGCGGTTGAAACATTCCCGAATATCTTGCCCGCACCCAGCGGTTTTCATTCAGGAATCTTGTTTTCAAAAGGTTTTCGCCGTTTCCGTTTTTCTTTTTGCGGATGTTCAAAAAATCCAGAATATTGAGAACTCCCTGAACTCCCGTTTCGACCACCGATTCGTCAATCGTTCTCGATTTTCCGCCTTCAAAAATTATGACCGGTGTATTCGAATCGTTTAAAACGCGGCGGATCGAACCAGCCGGAGCTTTTGCTTGTAAAAGCGTAAACGGAGCATTAAAGGCTTTCGCCATATCGATATTCAATTCGTGCGTTTGGTCGTAGCGAATCTGCGGGTAGTTAAAGCGTTCGTCAGCTCCCGTGTGCAGATCAACGACAAAATCGGCGTGCGGCAAAATCTTTTTGGTGATCGAATAGGCGACCTGACTGGCGAGCGAGCCTTTGTAATTACCCGGAAATGAACGATTCAGATCGCGTCCGTCGGCGAATTTGCGGCTCATATTCAAAAAAGCCATCACGTTGACGATGGGCAGACAGATGACCGTCCCGCCTTGCGGTTTGATCAGTCTCCGGTAAAGCAAACGGCGGACGATCTCGATGCCGTTCACCTCATCGCCGTGAATTCCGCCCATAATCAGAAGCGTCGCACCGGGTTTCGGGGATTTTTCAATGATAACGGGAACTTCGATCTGCGTCCGCGTATAGAGCGACGCGACATCCATTTCAAGATAATTTCGTTTTCCTTCGACTATCTCTTGTCCTAGAATTTCCATAACTATTTTAAGTTCAGAGTTTAGAGTTCAGAGTTCAGCGTTCGTAATTTAAGGATTAAAATTTGATTTTAGAAGACAAATGATGATGTTAATATTGACCCTAAACTCGGAACACTTAATACAAAACACTGAACTCTAAACTCTGAACTTTGAACTTATTATACGTGCCGCTCGACGTATCTGATAATTTCTCTGGCGATGTCGCGTTTGGTTGCTTCTTCGATACCTTCGAGTCCGGGCGAGGAATTTACTTCTAAGATAAGCGGGCCGCGATCTGATTGGAGCATATCTACACCGGCGATGCCTAAACCCATCACGCGGGCGGCTTTGATAGCGGCGGTTTCTTCCTCGTCGCTGAGGCGGATGACTTTGGCCGTGCCGCCGCGATGGAGATTTGAACGGAATTCGCCTTCTTTGGCCTGCCGTTTCATCGCCCCGACCACCCGGCCGTC
>JBGTRS010000155.1:0-9441 GCA_041940665.1 Pyrinomonadaceae bacterium
CGTCAATACACGGATTGCAAAAATTTTCCCTCTGCAGATCTTTCACCTTCTGGGATTCAGAAAATTGCGTTGGAGAGAAGATAAATTGGTCGTCACCCGCCGGAAATACGATACGAAAAGTCCGTTTACAAAAGACGTCTAAATTTCCGAAGCACAATTTATGCAGAGATTTGCGTGCGGAAGTACTTCGAGGCGTTTTTTGGGGATTTGCCGGCGGCAGGATTCGCATTTTCCGTATTCGCCTTTGTCCATAAGTCTGAGAGCGGTTTCGATCTGGTTTAATTCATCGTTCAGCGAATTATCCAAAGATGTCAAAACCTCTTCATTCTGGCGTTGGATCGCTTGTTCTTCAAAACCCTTGTCGAGTTTGCGTCTCGCACTCTGCTCGACGCGGTTCAGAAGATTGACGAGCGTTTCTTTTCTTTCAACGAGCCTTTTTTTGATTTCGTCATATTCGGACATAGAATTTTCTCCCGGCAGATTTTTCCGGTTCACATTATATCAAACTGCCGGCCGGAATTTGTGTTATAAATATCAATTGAAAGCGAAAATGAACTCTTTATCAAAAATCGCAAGCCCGGAACTGGTCAAAAAACTGCACGTGACCGGACGCACAAAAACATTTAATGCCGGCGAAGAGATCTTCAGCGTCGGCGAACGGGCGGAATTTTTACCGATCGTCCTCTCGGGCAAGGTCAAGATCGTCCGCTTTTTGGAAGCCGGTAAAGAGATCATTCTCAATATTTTCCGTGCCGGCGAAGTTTTTGCGATTCCGCCGGTTCTCGACGGGAAGGAATTTCCCGCGACGGCGGTCGCTTTGGAAAAAACAAAACTTCTGCTCGTTTACAAAAAAGATTTTTTCGAGCTCCTCGAAGAATCGAGCGAGTTTTCGGCTCTGGTTATGTCGAGAATGTCCTTTTTGATGCGGGAGATAACCGCTTCGATGGAAAATCTAGCCACCGCTTCGCCCGAAAAACGGGTCGGAAATGTTCTGCTGAAACTTGCCGCTAAAGAAAGCTCCGATGGTTCCGTAAAGATCACGCTTCGCCGTCAGGACATCGCGGAAATGGCCGGCTTGACGACCGAAACAACGATCCGCACGGTTCGCAAACTCGCCGAAAAAGATCTGATAAAGATCATTCGCGGAAAAATTATTGTCGAAAATGCGGAACTTCTCCGCCGCTTTCTCGCCGGATAGATTCGATGCCGGGAACGCCGCGGATAAAATTCATCATTCGATTGGCGATTGATTCCGCCCTTGATTTCGCAAAATCTGCCCGCTCGCCCGAAAACATTTCATCAACCGTTGCCTCGAATATCTTCAGCCAACGCCGGAAATGCTCTGTTTCGAGAGGAGTTTTTTGATTGATCACGGCATGAATCTGCAGAGGGTTGCGGCCGTGCCGCTGATAATTTTTCGCCCCCAAAAGCAGACTGTCCCAAAAATCGCCGATAACGGGCAGATGTTTTTCGAGATCGAGTTTTATCACGTCCGTGAAGATAAAGCCGATCTCTTCATCGGCGAACGCCCGCCGGTAAAACTCACGCATCAGTGCATCAATATCTTTTCTTGTTTCGATGTCTTTCATAAAACAATCATTAAACCACAGATGAACACAGATGGACACAGATAAGATTCTGATTATGAAATCTTTAACCTATCCGTGTATATCTGTGTTCATCTGTGGACAAGTTTTTCCCTTTCGCAGCCAAATCTTTTTATTCTTCTTTAAATTCCAGCATTTCTTCTTCCGAAAAAGTTTCTTCCGGATATTTGCGGAAGATCAGATCGAGCATAAACCAGACGAATGCAACGGCACCGGCGGCGAAAACCGTGTCGCCCAGAACACGCATCCAACGCAGGAAGTTCATGATGTCGGTCTGCATAAACTCGATACTGCGGGCAGACCAGTAGCCGACCGAAACGGATTGATAGGTCTGCATCAGACCGATCGGCAAAAGGCTTAGAAGAATCATCATCAAAAGCCCGATATTGATCGCCCAGAAGGCAAATCCGATGAGTTTTTCATTCCATTTGCGTTCGGGCTGCATCGCCCGCAGGCAGAAAAGCATTAAACCCAAACCGAGCGTGCCGTAAACTCCGTAAAGAGCACCGTGGGCGTGAACGGCGGTCGTGTTCAAACCCTGCATATAATAGAGGGCGATCGGCGGATTGATCATAAAGCCGAAAATTCCCGCCCCGACCAGATTCCAGAAGGCGACGGCGATGAAAAAATAGATCACCCATTTATATTGAACGAGCCATTCGCGTGCCTTCGAACGCCGGATGTTGTCCCACGCTTCAAAACCGACGAGTGTTAGGGGAACGATCTCCAACGCACTGAACACCGCCCCGACGGCGATGGCGATGGTCGGCGTTCCGGCAAAATACAGATGATGGAGCATCCCCAAAATTCCGCCGCTCAAGTAGATCGCTCCGGTTAAAAGGGCGGCTTTGGCGGCAAGATCCGCGTTGACGACACCGAGTTTGACGAACAGGAAGGCGATCACGGCGGTCGCGAAAACTTCAAAATAGCCTTCCACCCACAGATGGACGACCCACCACCGCCAGTACTCGACGACCGTGATGTGCGATTTCATTCCCCAGAAAAGTCCCGGAGCGTAGAAGAGAGCAATTCCGGCGGTCGCCACGAGATAAACCAGCAGGAGAGATTTGCGGCTGTCCTTTTTGCGGAAGGCGGGCAGAGCCGTTCGCAGGATCAAACCGAACCAGAGCAGGAGTCCGACAAAAAGTGCGGCCTGCCAGACGCGTCCCAGATCAACGTATTCGTAACCCTGATGACCGAACCAGAACCACATATCGCCGCTTCCGAGTTTGTGTATCACCGACAGCCATTGTCCGCCCATCGAACCCAAAACCACGACCAATAAAGCCCCGAAGAGAACATCAACGCCGAGTTTCTGATATTTCGGCTCATCCTCGCAGATGATCGGACCGATAAAAAGCCCGGCGGCCAGCCAGGCCGTCGCGATCCAGAATATTCCGAGCTGGACGTGCCAGGTTCGCGTGACGACATAGGGCAGAATATCGGCGAGCGGAATGCCGTAAAAACCGTGTCCCTCAACGCCGTAGTGGGCCGTAATGACGCCTAAGATGATCTGCAGAAGAAACAAAAGCGTGACGACCAGAAAATACTTGACCGTGGCTTTTTGTGAGGGAGTCAGATCCGTGCCGATCAAGGGGTCGCGGTCGGGGACTTCCTTGAAGTCTTCGGGTTTGTGCATGCCGACAAAAAACCAGATCATCCCGCCGATTCCCGCCAGAAGGGCGATGACGCTAACGCCCGTCCAGATGATCGTCGAACTCGTCGGAACATTGTCAACCAGCGGTTCCGCCGGAAAATTGCTCGTGTAGGAGATCGTATTGCCGGGACGGTTGGTGGCGGAAGCCCAGGACGTCCAGAAAAAGAAAGAGGTCATCAGACGCAGTTTTTCCGGCTCGGGCTGAGCGTTTCGCTGAATCGCATATTCCTTGCTTCCGTTTGTAAAAATGTCCGTGTAGCGTTTTAAGTTTGCTTCGAAGGCTTCAGCCCGTACGGGTTCGATCGTGAGTTTTCCGCTCTTTTCGTCATAGGTGTTCGTCCGCAGCATCGTTTTCATACGCTGTTTGATAACGGCTTGATCTTCGAGCGAAAGCGATCCGTAAACTCGGGAAAAATCTTTGGTTGAAAGCTCGTCCAAAATAAATTCGGCCTCGTGATGCAGATAATCCGCCGTCCAATCGGGAGCGACGTAGGAACCGTGTCCCCAAACGGAACCGACCTGCATTCCGCCCAACGCCTGCCAGACGTTCTGACCACGGGAAATTTCGTCTTCACCGATCAAAACTTTTCCGTCCGTGGTGACGACCTGAACGGGAATCGGCGGTGCCTGGCGAAATATCTCCGTTCCGATCCAGAGCAGGGCGGTAAAAGAAATAACCGTGATAAAACCGAATATCAACCAAAGTCTTCTCATTTAATTTGTTCCTTAAATTTATCTGTAAAAAGCAGTAGTTCAAAAATTTGTTACTAAAATAAATCAATCGGAACTCTAAAAATATGATTTCAATCATATTTGCGGGTTTGTTTGTGGTAGAAAATAAAGTCATCTACAATTGATAGACACTTTCAAATTAATGTAAAACAGGGGATTTTCAAATTTATGGGCGATCAAAAAGTTTCAACCGATTCAAGCGGCGGCGAGATGCGGCAATTTACACAAGCCGTTTTGGGCGATCTGCAGGCTTTTGAGCAGATGCTTGACGGCGGAATGTTTGAAAACGACAGATTCCGCATCGGGGCGGAGCAGGAGATGTTTTTAGTTGATTCGGCGATGTGTGCCGCACCGATCGCGACCGATATTATCGAAGATGCAAAGGATGAACGGCTGACGACCGAGATCGGACTTTTCAACATCGAAGCGAATCTGACGCCGCTCGATTTCGGCGGTGATTGCTTGAGCCGGCTCGAAAACGAACTTTACGAAGTCTTCGAAATAGTCCGCAATTCGGCGAAGAAGTTCGAAGCCGATTCCGTTCTGGTCGGTATCTTACCGACGATTCAGCAATCCGATCTCGTTATCGAAAATCTGACGCCTCTGCCGCGTTATCAGGAGTTAAACCGCGTTTTGACCGAAATGCAGGGCGATGACCGCGTCATCACGATCAAGGGCTTGGACGAACTAAAACTCCATTTAAGCGACACCTTCAGCGAATTTTGCAATACGAGTTTTCAGATTCATCTGCAGGTTCCGATCAGCCGTTTTGCAAACTATTACAACTGGTCGCAGGCGATTGCCGCCCCGGTTCTGGCAAGTGCCGTCAATTCTCCTCTGCTTCTCGGCCATCGGCTCTGGTATGAAACGCGGATCGCCCTCTTTAAACAGGCGACCGACATCCGTTCGCCGGCCTTGCAGGCGAGAAGTCAGCCGACCCGCGTAAATTTCGGCAACGCCTGGCTGAAAGATTCGATTCTCGAAATGATTCACGAAGACGTCGCCCGTTTCCGTATCATTTTGACGCGGGAAATTGAAGAGAACTCACTCGAAGCCTTAAAAAGCGGCAAAGTGCCGAAACTAAAGGCGTGGGGAATGCACAACGGAACGATCTGGCGTTGGAACCGGGCTTGCTACGGCGTTCTCAACGAAAAACCGGGCTTGCGGATCGAAGCGAGATTTTTGCCGTCGGGGCCGACGATTCTCGACGAGATCGCCAATTCCGCTTTTTTCTTGGGATTGATGAAAAGCCTGCCGGAAAAATACGGCGATGTTTCCGAAAAGATGTCCTTTGACGATGTCAAAGATAATTTTTACAGCGTCGCCCGCTTTGGGCTGAAATCGCAGATCGTCTGGCTTGACGGCGAGGGTTACCGCTCGCAGGAACTTATTTTGGAAAAACTTCTGCCGCTCGCCGAAGAAGGTTTGCAAAGTGCCGGAATCAATGAGGCGGACATCGAAAAATATCTCGGCGTGATCGAAAAACGGGTTGAAGCAAAGAGAACCGGAGCGGGCTGGATACTCGAGTCGCTGGCGGAAATGGACGAAAATGCCAAAATGAACGTCCGTCTGCGGAGTTTGACCAAACAGTTGATCAAAAATCAGGCGAAAAGGTCGCCCGTTCATACCTGGAAACTTGCCGAGATCGAGGAAAAATCGGACTGGATTGACAATTACCGCACGGTCGAGCGGTTTATGGCGAAGGATCTCTTTACGGTGCGTCCCGAAGATGTGATTGATCTCGCGGCCAGTCTGATGAACTGGAAGCACGTCCGCCACGTTCCGGTCGAGGACGACGAAGGGAATCTGGTCGGCGTCGTCTCGCATCGCGATCTGCTCGAAATCCTGGCAAAAAATCTTAACAAAGAAGCGGAAGAGATCATCATCAAGGACGTTATGAAAACCGATCTCATCATCATTTCGCCCGCAACACCGACGCTTGAAGCTTTGAATCTGATGAAGGAAAAAGACATCGGCTGTCTGCCCGTCGTCAAGGACGAAAAGCTCATCGGAATGGTTACGGCCCACGATTTTTTGACCGTTTCGGCCAAGCTTTTTGAAGAAAGATTAAAGGATATGGATGACAAAAAGAAAGGTGATTTGGAGAAAAAATCTGTCCATGGATAAAACAGAAGATAAAAAATCCTAATGAAAATTTTTGCGGAATTCGCCCGGCGTGATTCCCGTATGGCGTTTGAAGATTCGCGTAAAATGGCTCTGGTCGGAAAAGCCGGCCGCAAGAGCGATCTCCGAAAGCGGAATGTCCGGTTTGAGCAGAAGTTCTGAAGCGTATTTGATCCGCAAGTTTTGCACGTATTCGCCGATGGTCTGATTTTGGAATTTCCGGAAAACCGTCGCCAGATGAACGGGATGCACATCGGCAGTTAAGGCGAGTTCTTCGGTCGAAGGGGTTTCGGTAAATTCGCCGTTTAGTTTTTCGATGACGAGATCGAGCCATTTCGGCGGCGTTTTTTCCGCTTCCGCATTTTTTCTCGCCGAATGACCGAGCATTTCCAGCGTTATGCCTTCGGCGACCAACTCCGACGAACACGCCTGCCAGTTTTTAAATTCGTAATAAAGCCGGCACGCCAGCCAGACGAGCGGCGTGCTTTTTTCATAAAAATCCGCGGGAATTTTTGCGTATTCTTTCAAGGTTTCCAAACCGGCGGGCTGAATTTCGATGCTGAAAAACCGGCCGCCCGTTTTGCCGATCTCGTCCTGGTGGGAAATGTCCGAAGGATGCCACCAGATGGTCAGCGGGCGGTAGGTAAAACTTTTCCGGCCGTAGGATTCCGAATAACTTCCGTCAAGCAAAAGGGAGAAAAAAGCGAGTTCGTGCGAATGCTTCGGCAGAGATTTCCCGCGGGTGTGAACGATCTCGGAAATTATCGAAGAAGCGATCGCCCGTTTTTCAGAAACTTCGCCGTAAAATTCTCCTGCTTTCAGATCATTGGACATAGATTTTTTGACCCTTAAATAAAATGTCTCAGTAGCCCGACCGTCAGGGAGCGGCTTCGGCTTTGAAACCTTCTGCAAAAATCCTTATCAAAACCCTTCCTCACGGTCGGGCTACCGACGTTTTGTAAATTAGACTCTGGTTTACGGTTTTTTCTTCCAAAATTTTATACGGGAAAAAAATTGCAAAAGTTCAAAACACCTTTGATTCGTTCAATACGAAAAATGCCTTCCGGTGTATAATCCCTTATATGCTCAGGAGATTTTTTGCTTTTTTTCTTACCGTAATTTTTGCTTTTTCGGTTTATTCGCAAACGTCCGCAACGGGAACGGACGAGATGATGAATTTTGTTCAGGATATTTGCTGGTCGCCGGACGGCACGATGATCTACTTTTCGGCGATGCGTGTAAAGAAGGATTTCTCCGATTTTAAGCCCGATAAATGGGGTGTTTACCGTTACGACCTCAAATCCAAAAAACTCGAAAAAATAGTAGATTCGGCCTTTAATGTCACGGTTTCGCCCGACGGCCGCCACATCGTCTATTACTTTGAAAAAGGCGACGGGCAGGATCAGCTGTTCGTCATGAAGGCCGACGGTTCGGATGCAAAAAATATCACGAAAGATGAATTCAACAACATCTTTCCGGCGTGGTTCGGTAAAAATAAGATCATATACGGACAGGGTAAAAAAGGATCGCCGACAAAAGTTTTTACGATCAATATGGACGGGAGCGGCAAAAAACAGCTGCTCACGCTCGAGTCGTTTTACGCCCGTTTTTCGCCCGACGGCACACGGATCGCCTATATAGACGAAAAGGATAAATCTATCAGAATCGTTTCGCCCGACGGAAAAGAGATCGAAAAGATCGTCCCCGAAATTTGAGACAGGGAAGAAAAGTTGAGATTGAAACGTCTAAATAACATTTAAGGTTTTATAAAAAGGAAGTCAAGTTATGTTTAAAAAATCATTGGCAATTATATTTGCGGTAGCATTCGTTTTATTCCTCGATCCGAACGCAATCAGGGCACAGGAAACCTGTGCGATCACGGAAGAAACACCGATGACGGTTTCGGTCGAGTGGCTGAGCGAGCATCTGAATCACAAAAATCTAATCTTATTGCACGTTGGAGACAAAGAGGAATATGACGGGGGGCATATTCCGGGAGCGAGATATATTTCGCGAAGCGATTTTTCCCTGCCGCGCAAAGATGGCGAATTGGCTTTGCAGTTGCCGCCGGCCGAAGAGCTGAAGACGGCTTTTGAAACACACGGCATCGGCAACGATTCGAGAATCATCGTTTATGTCGGTAAAAACTGGGTAACGACGGCGACCCGGCTCTATTTTACGCTCGATTATCTCGGCTTAAAGAAAAACACTTCGATGCTCGACGGCGGAATGCCGGCCTGGGTTGCGGCGGGAAAAGCTTTATCAAAAGATGTTCCGAATGTCACCAAAGGCAGTTTGAAAATATCGCCGGACAATGAACGGGTGGCGAAAGCCGATTGGATAAATTCCAGGCTAAACGATGCTTCCGTAAAAATAATTGATGCCCGCACGCCTGACTATTACGACGGTTCGCGGGCCGGCGGTTATCCGCGTCCCGGACATATCAAGGGGGCGAAGAACATTCCTTACAGAGAAATTGTTGACGAAAATAATAAGTTCAAAGATGAAGCAACCTTGCGGAAATTTTTTACGGATGCGGGCGTTAAGCCTTACGACACGGTCGTCGTTTATTGCCATATCGGTCAGCAGGCTTCCGCCGTCTATTTTGCCGCGAGGTCTCTGGGTTACAAGGTCAAACTCTATGACGGCTCGTTCGAGGAATGGAGTGCGACCGAAAAACTGGCGGTCGAAGATCCTCTGGCGAAGACCCGCGGAACGCGAGTTTCGGTCGTTACGCCGAAATGGGTTGAAGAAAATCTGACGGGCGGGAATATCAAAATTCTGGATGTCCGTTTGAACGTCTATGATTATTTTTCAGAACATATTCCGAATGCGGTTCACTTAGCGGATGCGGCGGTGCGTGGGCCGCGGGAAGGCTATCCGACGCAGTATCTCGAATCGTTTATGGTCGGCCGGTTGTTCTCCAACGCCGGCATCAAAAAAGGCGATAAGGTCGTCGTCTATTCCGACGGCGACGGCGTTCTCGGAGCGACGATGATGATCTATCTGCTCGAAAGATTCGGTCACGGCGAGATTCTGTTTGTTGACGGCGGCTTTCGTGATTACAAAGCGGCTTACAAAACCGCTCAGGAATATCCCGTCTATCAAACGGGCAGTTTCGATTTGCTGGATAACAAAAAGGTCAGTGCCGCTCTTGAAGACGTCAAAAATTCCATCGGTAAAACGGGCGTCAAATTCATTGACGCCCGGCCGCCGGAAGTTTACCGCGGCGAGACGAAAATCTGGACCCGCAACGGACATATTCCGGGAGCGGTCAATATTCCCTGGAAACGGCTGGTCGAAGAAAACAATTCGCATAAG
>JBGTRS010000156.1:0-6965 GCA_041940665.1 Pyrinomonadaceae bacterium
ACATGCAGAGCGGTCTTTGAATAATAACCTTCGTCCCGTGCATTGACATCAACGCCTTGGGCGATCAGATTCCGCACATTGCGGACTTTACCGTCCAAAACGGCATTGATGAGCGGATTTTCGATCCGGCGAATGAGGGCGATGGCTCCCATTGTTATTACCTCGCCGATCTCTAAGGTTGCGTTGTAAGTTTGGGTTTGATTATCAGCCGGGATTTCTACATTCGTGCTCTGAGAATCTTTAAATCCCGGAGCCTTGACCGTTATTTCATAATTTCCTTCGCCAAGATTTTCAATTATGTAAAAGCCGTTATTATTGGAGACAACGGTTCTTTTGAAATCCTTACCCGTTATTTCAACGATTGCTCCGGGAATGACCGCTCCGGCCGGATCGGTGATCACGCCGGAAATTTTTCCGTCTGATGAAGGCGAATTCTCGTCTTTATCAATCGGATCAAAATAATCTAGTTTGCTTATTCTTACTATCGAGGGTTTTTCCTCAGAATTTTTTCTGGATAGCATTGAATTACCTTGAGCATAGGTTAAGGTCGTTGCCGCCGCGAGCGAAGCCCCGAGAACGCCCGCCGTAATTCCCGTCCGGCGGGTGATCTGATAAAGTTTATCGGCAAACACGGGAGCATCTGTTTTGGGATGGCGGACATACCGCACGCATAGTCTTCCGTCCGATTTTTTGACGAGTTTCAAAGCTTCGGCTTCGGTCATCTCCGAGATATTGTTGACATTCAAACGACAATGCGAACAAAACCGCACCCGTTCATTGCCCGCCATCTTTTCCCAATCTTCCGTGCAAGGGTTTTCAACCTTCAGATCTTTTAAAAACGCTCTCTTCGACATACAGGTGTTCTCCTCTTTTTTATTACTGCTTACTCGTGACGGGAAGACATTTTTCGTGAATTACCTACAAAGATGCGTCGAGTTCAAGGATTGGTTGCCGCGGAGGGGGAAAATTTAATCTGTTGGTAACGCGGGAAGAATTTTATAAGCTCAGCCGTCGCCCTGGAAAGTTCCGCGGATGTAGGCGTGATAGGTCGGGTTTGAAAGCAGAGAATTTTTCAGTTCATCTATAAAGAACGGATCTTCGCCGATCGAATTGATGGATTTGGCGATCTCCAAACCCAGAAATGCTTCCTGCGAAAGCCCGGCGTCTTCGCCGACGCTGTTGATATAAAATCCCTGAGCGATATAAGCCGCCACCTCATTATCGAGCCACGGAATTCTGACTTTTTTCAGATCAAAGACCGCATGCACCGCTTCGTGAACGATCAGGCTTTGCAGAACCTTCTCCGATGAGGTATTGGCCCCGACATACATCGTGTTGGCCTTGCTGTTGCCGTCATCCTGAGCCGTATATTTCGCCATTCCCGCCGGAACTCCGACCGCACTTCCGTCCGCGACGGAAATTCCGCCTTGCTCGATCGAGTTGGCGACCAGCAAAAAATCATTGGCGGCAATCCGCACATTGCCGCCGGTGCTGCCCGTAAAACCAAACTCGATCCCTTGCGTATGCCGGCTTTTCAAAATATCTATCACTTGCTGTTTCATAATTTTTCCTTTTCAATTTTTTCGGGGTTGATCGGTGCGATGAGCAGATTTTACACCATTTGCGGAAAGTAATTCAAAAAAAACTCCCGAGGAAACTGCTTTATCTCCGCGGGGTTTGCATCCTTTGCCCGCCGTCTGATTAAATAAATTCCGGTGAAGAAAGTAATCATTATCGGTGCCGGATTGGGCGGTTTGGCCGCCGCTTGCCGGCTGGCACGGTCGGGGTTCGGGGTGACGGTGCTGGAGAAAAACGAGGCGGTCGGCGGAAAGGTCAATTTTCTCGAAGCGGACGGATTCAGGTTCGATACGGGGGCTTCGCTCGTGACGATGAAGCATGTGTTTGAAGATCTGTTCGACTTTTGCGGACGCGACATCAATGACTATCTGAGTTTTGAAAAGCTCGATCCGATCTGCCGTTATTTCTGGCCGGACGGGACAAGGTTCGACGCTTCCGGCGATCTGCGAAAGACCGAACAAGGGATCGAAGAGATCGCGTCCGCCGCCGATGTTGAAAATTTCAGAAGGTATCTGGAGGATTCCAGACAAAAATACGAGATCGCCGGGCGGACGTTTCTGGCCAAAAGTATGAACGAACTTCTGAAATTGATAAAACCGAAAAATCTGCCCGGACTGATGAAGATCTCGACCTTGAAAACTCTCGATAAACACAACCGGCGGTATTTCCAATCGGCAAAACTCCGACAGCTGTTCAACCGTTTTGCGACCTACAACGGTTCTTCGCCCTACAAAACGCCGGCAACCTTCGCCCTCATCTCATTCGTCGAATTCGGTCTGGGGGCGTGGTATGTGCGGGGCGGAATTTACCGGATACCCAAGGCTTTGCGGAAACTGGCCGCGGAACTCGGAGCGGAATTCCGGTTCGATGCGGAGGTTGCGGAAATCCTCATCGAAAACGGAAAGGCGGCGGGCGTCCGTTTGAAAGACGGCCGGGTTTTTGAAAGCGATCTCGTTGTCACGAACGCCGATGCCATCGAAACCTACCGCCATCTGATTGATGAAAAGACGCGAAAGATCTACACCGACCGCAAACTCGCCAGGATCGAACCCTCCTGCAGCGGATTTGTCCTCCTGCTCGGCACGAACAAAAAATTCGATGGGCTTCTGGCTCATCACACCATCTTTTTCTCCGACGATTACCGGGCGGAATTCGAAGCGATCTTTACGGCCAAACGCCCGCCCGAAGACCCGACCATCTATATCTGTGCGACTTCCCGCACCGATGAAACGCAGGCTCCAACGGGCTGCGAAAATCTGTTCATCCTGATCAACGCCCCCTCCACGAGCAAAAATACGGATTGGTCGGCCGAAAAGAACGCCTATGCCGAAAAAATAATCGAAAAACTCGAAAATTTCGGTTTGGAAGGTTTGCGGGATTCGATCGTTCTTAAACATATCATCACACCCGCGGATTTCGAGAAAAAATACCAGGCTAACCGCGGTTCGATCTACGGCGTTTCCTCGAACGGAATTTTATCGGCCTTTATGCGGGTGCCGAACCGGGCAAAAGACATCGAGAATCTCTATTTTGTCGGCGGCACGACTCACCCCGGCGGCGGTATGCCGCTCGTTCTTCTGTCGGGAAAAATGGTTTGCGATCTGATTTTGCAGAGTTAATTCAAAAACTCCTGTCCTTTATCTTCAATTTCAACGGGTGCATCAAATTGCGGCACTTCTTCTTCGAGGTTCCAAACTTCAAAAAGGGCGGGCGGGCATTCGGTGATGAAACGCGAGGGTTTCTGGATGACGGCCTGGCGGGTGTAGTCGAAGATCATTAAAGGGTATGTCAGATAAAGTTCGTCCTTTGCCCGTGTCAGAGCGACATACCAGAGGCGGCGTTCTTCTTCTTCGGAGTCAATTTCTCTAAGACTGCGGGGCGAAGGGAATTTGCCTTCGGCCGTCCAGATCAGAAAAACGGCATTCCATTCGAGGCCTTTGGCCTGATGGATGCTCGAAAGCGTCAGCAGTTCGTCATCTTCGCCGCCCATGACGACATCTTCGCCGGCGACGCCCGACGGTTCGGCAAAGCGTTCGGTGGAGATGAGTGCCAGTTCGCTCAGGAAATCTTCGGTCGAATCGTATTTGGCGGCATACATCGCCAAGCCGTTGAGGTCTTCCAGACGCGATTCGGCGTTTTCGTAATTTTCAATCAGGTGCTGTTCGTAGCCGTTCGCTAAGATCAGTTCGATCTGCTTACCGGGACGATTGCGGTTTTCATCCGTTGTTAGATTTTCAAGCAGTTTGACAAAATTTTCCCAAGACTTTTTACTTCGCGGTTGCGGAATATCTTCAAATATTTCGCTGTTAAACCTGGCAATAGATCGGTTTTCAGATTCTTCCGAATTTTGAATTTTGAATTTTGAATTTTGAACCCGCGAAGAAATGAGCGAAAAGATCTTATTTGCCGTTATATTCCCGACGCTCGGGATCATTTTTAAAATTCGTTTCCAGGCGAGTTCATCCCGCGGATTGACGATGATTTTCAAATAGGAAATAACATCTTTCAAATGGGCTTGTTCAAAAAATCTGATACCGCTTTGGACTCGATACGGGATGTTGCGTTTGGTGAGTTCCAATTGCAGTTCGATCGAATGATAATGCGAGCGATACAAAACGGCGATGTCTTCGAGCGATGTGCCTTCGTCGCGTAATTCCAAAATTCTCGAAGCGATAAAAGCCGATTGCTGTTCGACATCCGAGCAGGGAATTAGTGCGGGCGAAAAATCTTTTGATTCTTTGATCGCTTCCAGAGTTTTCGGAAACTGCTTGCGGTTATTGGCGATGGAAACATTGGCAAGGCCTAAGATTTCGGGAGTTGAACGATAATTTTTCTCCAATTTGAATTCCTGCGTCTGCGGATAACGCTGGGGAAATTCATAGATGTTTGTAAATTCCGCACCACGCCAGGCGAAAATGCTCTGAGCATCGTCGCCGACGACCATCACGTTTTTGTGTTTGACGGCGAGAAGGTCAATTATTTCGGCTTGCAGTTTGTTTGTGTCCTGATATTCGTCAACCAAAATATGCTGAAACTGCTCGGCGTAGAGTTCGGCGATCGCCGGTTTTTCGAGCAAAAGACGTTTCCAGTTGAGCAGGAGATCGTCATAATCCATCACATTCCGCTCACGTTTTCGCTCCATATAATTAAAATCCACACGCTTGATCTGCGATGTGAGCATTTCAAAATACGGATATTTGCGAACAATGACATCTTCGATCGGCTGATCGGTATTGTTGGCGTAAGAGATTATGTTTTGGACGACCTGCGGTTTCGGAAAGCGTTTCGATTTTGTGTCAATCGCCGATTCCTCAATGCAGACGCTGATAAAATCTCTCGCGTCTTCCGAATCCAAAATCGAATAATTCGAATCGTAGCCGATCGAAACGGCGTGTTTCCGCAAGATCAGATTGGCGATCCGGTGAAAAGTCCCGCCCCAAACCCGGTGAACATTCTGCGTTCCCGTCAAAGTCTCCACCCGCTTGAGCATTTCCCTTGCCGCCCGGTTTGTAAAGGTCGCGAGCAGAATCCTGTCGGGCGAAACGCCCTGCTCGAGCAAATACGCCACCCGATAAGTTATCGTCCGCGTTTTTCCCGTTCCCGCACCGGCGATCACCAGCGTCGCTCCCGGTTTTGCCGTGACGACCTTGAATTGCTGTTCGTTCAGTTCCTCGCGGTAACGCGTCAGGCGTTCGGGCAAGCCCGATTTATCTCGTTTGATGACGTATTTTTTCATCGGAGGTTTTATTCTAAACTTTTGGTTTTGATTTGCGAAGTTTACAAAATTTATTAGAATCTGTCTCAAAAATAAGTTGTATGCCGCGTTAGCGGCAATTTGAGTTAAGCCGTGCAATTTATTGCACGGAAAATAATTATATAGAGACGCTTGTTGCGTCAGCGACAATTGAATATCATTCAACAATTTTCAGTCGTCGCTGACGCGACTCAAACGACTTAGACCGTCTTACCGTGCAATAAATTGCACGGCTAAGCTCATTAAATCGCTACGCGATAAACAAATTTACTATTTTTAAGATAGCTTCTAGTTATCAATGGAGTATTTCAAGCATATTTAATTTGTCTTGTAAACTTTTCCGCCCTTCATCACGAACGAGACTTTTTCCAGCACCGAAACATTTTCCAGAGGATTTCCTTTAACGGCAATGAGGTCCGCCCATTTTCCGGCTTCGAGCGTTCCGGCTTGTTTTTCGATGCCGATCAGTTCGGCGGCGTTGATGGTTGCCGAGCGGATGATGTCGGCGGGTTTCATTCCGGCTTGGTGCATTAATTTAAATTGCTCACCGACGCGTTCGTGCGAGAAGACAGAGGAATCCGTTCCGAAAGCGATCTTTACATCTTGATCATAGGCTTTGATGAGATTGGCAATGAAGTTTTTATATAACTCTTCATTGGTTTGCTTGAGATTTTTGTCGCCGAATTTCTGTTTTGTTTCGATGAGATCATAGTGAGCGGCGAGAACATCCATCACCAGATAGACATCGTGTTTTTTCATCAGTTCAATGGATTCCTGATCGAGAAATGTGCCGTGTTCGATCGAATGAACGCCGGCTTTGATCGCGTTTTTGATGCCTTCCGCACCGTGAGCATGAGCCGCAACTTTTATTCCGCGTTTTCTCGCTTCTTCGACGGCGGCTTTTAATTCTTCGACCGTATAAGAAGCGGCTCCGGGAATTGAACCGGATGTGCCGAAACCGCCCGTCGCCATGATCTTGATTACATCAACGCCGTGTTTGATATGTTTCCTAACTGCACGCCGCACTTCATCTTCGCCGTCGGCGATCGCTCCGGGATTCGGAGTTAATTCCAATTGCGGAGTCAACCAATTTGCCCAGGCACCGTGTCCGCCCGTCATTGTGATAGCCGAACCGCTGACATACATACGCGGTCCGGGAATCCAACCGCGGTTGATCGCATTTCTTAAAGCTACATCGCTGTAAAAATATGAATGCAGGTCTCTGACGGTCGTAAATCCCGATTCAAGCGTCTTTTTAGCATTTAAGGTTCCGAAAATCCCGTAGGTCGCCGCCGGAAGTTCATAAACATCGGCACTCTTGTCATAATAATTTAGTGTTAAATGAGCATGACCATCTATCAAACCCGGCAGAACCGTGTATTCTGATAGATCAATTAAATTCGGATATTTATCCCGTTCAGCGGCAGATGTGATCTTGACGATCTTGTCGTTTTCAATAACGATCAACACATTTTTTTTGATCTTGCCTTCCGCGACGTCAAGGAAATTTCCCGCCAGAATCGCCTTTTGCTCAGAGGCAAACACGAACCGGCCCCCAGCAGCGTGATAGTACAGCGGCTTGATTCCCAGGTGATCCCGAGCGCAGAACAGCGCTTGCCGCCGCGTGTCCCAA
>JBGTRS010000156.1:6975-9390 GCA_041940665.1 Pyrinomonadaceae bacterium
GATCGCGATTACCTTCAATAAATTTTTCATCTTTTTGTCCCTGTGTTTTGTTACTTAGTGCGTTTCTGAGTCCGACCTATTTTAATAATTTCTATTTTTCTTTTTCAGCCAATTTTCAAATTTTTTCTCAAATTCTTTTTCGTGCTTGTTCCAGTCGTATTCAGTTTTGCCGAATTCTTTTTTCTCAACCGGAAAACGCGGAAGTGCGGTTAAATCTTCTCCTTTCAAAGTCCGTCGAATGTAGTCTTCAAATGTATCTAAATTGGCTTCGAGCATTTCTCTACCAAATTCGGCGTTGGCTTTTGCAGGGGAAGCAAAATAACCCGACCAGTTTTTTGAACGGGCGATCTTTAAAATTTCCGCCTCGCTGTCGCCGCTTAAATCGGGCAAGGTTTTGTAACTTTTATCAACCAACGTCGGCTTGATGGCAAGCATTATGGAAGTTTCTTTCGTCCCGGCGTGAATGTCCCAACCGATTTCATCAAGCTCTTGAGATGTGAAATATTTTAGCCTGATCTTTCTTTTTACGGCATTGTTTGCCGGATCTTCCGAAGCCATACTATCGAGATTGAGCATCGTTATATTAAATTCTTCGCTGACAAAATCGCAGGCAGCATTGATCGCCAGATTGTGATTTGGCGAGCCGTGAGCATGCAAAACGAAGATGTATTTAAAACCGTTTTGAGCGATTTGACCGCCGATGTCAGCGACCGCCGCCCGGAGAGTTTTTTGTCTGATGCCGTATGTGCCGGGATGAACTAAAACATCACCGATCTCATTCGCACCGCCGTTACTGTAATTAAGCGAGGGCATTAGAACGATGGTTCGATCCGGATAGGACTTACTGATTCGTTTTGCCAATTCGTTGACATAAAATTCGGCAACGAAACTGTCCGTTCCAATCGGTAAATGACTGCCGTGTTGTTCGAGCGTTCCGATGGTAAGAAAAAAAAGTGTCCTGTCGCGGTCAAGCGAATTTATCTGAGCGGCCGGCAATTCTTCGAGTTTGAAAATTTTCGGCTTTACAACAGCTTTATTCTGAGCATTTGATTCGTCCATTTTTATGAATGCACAGACAAAAAAAATTGCAATGATTATTACAGCAGATTTTCTCATTTTTCTTCCTCATTTTTTCTTGTTCAAATTTGATCCGAAAACAGCTTTGTAGATGTGCTTTTTGAGCATCGCATAGGAATCATTTTTAATTTCCGAAATATTGTAATTCCCGGCGGTTGTTATAACTATCAAATCTGAATTTAAATCCCAGTAAATATTCTGGTCGCCGTTTCCGTTTGCCGAAACGAATCTTGTTTTCAGTCCGTTAATCTCATCTTCCCAAATCCAAAACTGGAAACCGTAAGATTCATTTCCCTCTAAAATATCGCTCGGAAAATGTATGTGTCCGGTAAATGATTTTTTTATCCAATCTGCGGAGACAATTTGTTGATCTTTCCATTTGCCTTTATTTCTGTAGAGCAGAGAAAACTTTGCCAAGTTCCGTGTGGTCAGTCTTAGTCCCGAAGGTGCGGCGATCTTTTTGGATTTGGGAAATTTTGTCCATTCAAAGTTTTTAATTTCCAAGGGCTCGAAAAGATATTTTTTAGTAAATTTATCCAGAGGAAGTTTTGCACTACGCTCGACAATTTCCGCCAGAATCTGTGTTGCTCCGCCGTTGTAATTAAATTTCTCTCCCGGTTTATCTGTCAAATTGCGGGTTAAAACATACTTGACGGGATCATCGCTAAACATCATTTTTGTCTCATCGTTTTTCGGATTGGTATAGGGAATATCTTCATTCCATTCGATGCCGTTTGCCATTGTCAGAAAATGTTTGATCGTCCAGTCGGCTTTTTGTCCAATGAACAAATCTTTATATTCGGGAAAAAATTCGGAAATTTTATGATCTTCGTTTTTGATAAAACCTTTTTGTATGGCAATTCCGACCAAAGCGGAAACAAAACTTTTTGAAATGCTTCGGACATCGTGGAGAGTTTCTTTTGAGTGTTTTATCTTTCCGATCTTTTTACCAAGAAATTCATCTTCGCCTTCAAAATATTCTTCGTAAATGGTTTTACCGTTATGAATTACCATAACGCTGTGAAAATTCGGATAAAAACCGGATTTAATTTTTCCGGTCAGATCCGCAAAAACTTTATTGTCCGTATTTGCCTTTTTTGTTTCTTCAATTCTCGTTGCTACTTCGGTGTCTGTGAATATTCCGTAATTAAATGTCTGCACCGTTTTTGCCTCTTTGTCTTTTACACCGAATTCCAGCGAAGTGCCTGATTTTGAGTTATGAAAACGGTTCTTTCCGATGTGGTAATAAGTGAGCGTTTCGGTTTCTTCACCGTAATTTATCTCTTCAACCAGATCGCCTGAATCATTAATTTTGTAGGTGACAATAGTGTCTCCCCA
>JBGTRS010000157.1:0-9130 GCA_041940665.1 Pyrinomonadaceae bacterium
TTCGATCAAAAATACGGACGCTTTGAAGCCCGCATCAAGATACCGCGGGGACAGGGAATGTGGCCGGCGTTCTGGATGCTCGGCAACGATATAGACGAGGTCGGCTGGCCGAAATGCGGCGAGATAGACATTATGGAAAACATCGGCCGTGAGCCGCAAACCGTTCACGGTACGATTCACGGTCCGGGCTATGCAGGAGCGAAAGGAATCGGGAAACCCTATAAATTAAAAGGCGATGCGATCTTTGCGGATGATTTTCACGTTTACGCCGTCGAGTGGAAAAAAAACAAGATCGAATGGTTCGTTGACGGCAAACTTTTTCAAACGCTGACGCCGGAAGATCTGCCGAAAGGAGAAAAATGGGTTTACGATCACCCGTTTTTTATGATTCTGAATTTGGCGATCGGCGGCAACTGGGGCGGTGTGCCGGACGAGACGACCCGTTTTCCGCAGGAAATGCTGATTGATTATGTTCGCGTCTATGAGAATTAAATTTTTTTGGCGGATAAAGTTGCGTCAACAAACTTTTTATATCTGAGGATTAAATGTCAGCTGAAAATGAAAAAAAACGTCTTTTGTCGCTCGATGTTTTTCGGGGGATGACGATTGCGGGAATGATCCTGGTCAATAATCCCGGCACCTGGAGTCATATTTATTCACCCTTAAAGCACGCCGAATGGCACGGCATCACGCCGACGGATTTTATCTTTCCGTTTTTCTTATTTATAGTCGGTGTGGCAATTTCTCTGGCGTTGGGAAAACGGATTGAAGATAAAACAAAAAGGGATGTTTATCTGAAAATTCTCAAACGCTCTCTGGTCATTTTTGCTCTGGGATTATTTCTCGCGGCCTTCCCGTTTTTTGAATTCTCGACCTTACGGATTCCCGGCGTTCTGCAAAGAATCGCCGTTTGTTATCTGATCGCCTCGCTCATATTTCTCAATACGGATTGGAAACAGCAGTTGGTGATCGGCATCGCCCTGCTTTTTGTCTACTGGGCATTGATGACTCTGATTTCCGTGCCGGGCTGTGCGGTGACGAGCATAAATGACAAAGCCTGTAATCTGGCGGCCTATCTCGACCGTTTGATCTTGACCGAACCGCATATCTGGAAACAATCGAAAGTTTTCGATCCCGAAGGAATTCTTTCGACGATTCCGGCAATTGTGACGACACTTTCGGGCGTTTTGACCGGCACCTGGCTGAAAAAAGATAAAAGCGATAACGAAAAGGTCGGCGGAATTTTCTTTTTCGGCGTCACGCTCTGTGCTCTCGGCTGGTTTTGGAGTTTATTTTTTCCGTTCAACAAATCGCTCTGGACGAGTTCCTACGTTGTCTATACATCCGGACTGGCATTGTGTTTTTTGGGATTTTGCTACTGGCTGATCGATATCAAAGGCTACAAAAAATGGGCAAAACCGTTCGTGATCTTCGGCGTCAACGCTCTGGCTTTGTTTGTCGGGGCGGGATTGATGGCCAAATTGATGTATCTGATCAAGTTTACGGGAGCGGACGGAAAAGAAATATCCCTGCAAGGCTGGATCTTTCAAAATATTTTGTTGCCGGTTGCGTCACCGATAAATGCCTCTTTACTCTATGCCGTCGGCTTTATTCTGGTTTGGCTGATTTTGATGTGGCTTTTATATCGGAAGAAAATTTTTATAAAGGTGTAGCGGAAATTTTTCAAGTTTACTGACCTGAAATTTTCTTTACTTCTCCATAGATTATTATAGAACCAAATAAGTTTGAGTTTTCTCAAAATCAGCCGTAAAGCGGTTGGACATACTAATCACTTTTTTTTGATCTTGAACCACTCGTTTTCTTTCTCGGCGTATAGGGCTTTTCATAAACGGCCGCCGCCGGTTGTCTGATGACGAAACTGCCTTTCGGGACGATGGATTGAGCCTGCGAACTGACCGCCGCAATCTCACTCGATTCTTTGTAAAACGAACTCCACCATTTTGCCGCCTGCCAGATGGACTCAGGACAAGACGATGAAGTTTCCAACCCCGGAGTCAATTCGATCCCGCAGATGCCGTAAACCGCTTCCGCATAGACGGCACTCGGCAATCCCTCGTTTTCAAACAAGGGATTTCCTTTCTGTCTGACTCCCCAGACGAATTCAAGCCAGTCAATGACCAATCCGACCAGATCAATCACGCTCGACCTCTGCAACTTTAATTTTTCGGCGATCTTTAAGATTTGCGAATGATCTTCGGTAAACTGCACGAACGCGATGTTCGGAAAATAAACGGGATCGGCATAATCGGTTAGTTTACATTTTTGGATCGCATTTTGACGCGGCATCTCGCCGAGTTTATCCCGCCACTCTAGAGGAACGCTCAAAAAATTATCCGCATCGGTCAGAATCCCGACCAAAGACCAGTAACTTGGCGAAAGATCGTGTCGCAGATAGGATTGAGCAACTCTGATATGAAAATCCGGCACGGAGTTGCCGCCGATCAAAATAAGTCCTTGATTGGCAAATCCATTCTCGGAAATCACTCGTTTCAGCCACGCCTTATTATTTTCGTTCTTTTTGGACAGAACCCGTTTAAATTCACGGTTTTTACGGACATCCGGGGATATGTTATTGGCTATCATTTTGAACTTTTCTCCTTTTGTTTAGATAAGTGTAAATTCATCGATTTTAACCGGCTTTGGAACTTGTCCGGTCTCTTTTATCACGCAAACTTTAGGAATGATCTTTGTTTTCGCTCCATCTCGATAAAAACTCAGCGTCAGAAAATGATTTCTGGTTTCTTTGTATTGAGCTTTAGTGATGACGCTTTTCTGAACCGTTCCGGCAATACTGTTGGCGGGAAAAAGGCTTGGAGCTTTGTGCCACTGGCCGCCGACCTTTGAATTTACTAATGAGGTGGGGGATGAGATTATCTCGTAAAGATCGACATCGGGCTTTAGCTGACAGTGAGCAATTCGTCCGTAGTGAACATCTCCGGTTAAAATCAAGATGGAATGCTCGGATCTCATCAGAGTTTCAATCAAATCTTTATACTGCCCGTAGTTCGGCAGGTTCCAATCGCCGAATCTTCCGCCGAAAAAGCCCGCCGGTTCGCTGAAAAGCGGTTGACCGATGACTAAAACTCCGACTCCCGGTAGATTCTGCACCCAGGTCTTTAGTTCCGCCAGATCGCCGGCGGACATAAACTGATTTCTGCCGGCATCCCGGTTGACACGGGTATCGGCGATAAAAAACGAGAGGGTTCCGACGTTGAAAACAGATCGGGAAGTCCCGGATTGAAAGATCGACAAAAGATTTTTAGCAATTTTCATCCAGTTATCCCTGCCCGTTTGGCTCCAGCTATCTCTAATAATGGTCGCCGCATTCGGAGCATTATTCCAGAATTCATGATCGTCGGAACTAAAAAAATTAGCCCCGGTTTGCAAGAACTGTTGAAAGCCGGTAAATAAGCGGTTTTGCGTCCAGGTTTTAACGTAATTTGAAAAAAGCAGGTCTTCGAGGTCGCGGTAAGAATGAGTAAAAACTGAAAACCGATACCAGGGATCGTCGAGATAAACCTGATCGCCGCAGAGAATCTTTAGATCGGTCGGCTCGGTTCTCTGCAGATTCAGATAAGCACTTCCCAGGTGGATGCTTTCCGAACGGCTCGAAGCAAAGCAGGAAGCAAGCAAAACATTAAAAGGACTTTCGTTTATTGCCGGCAGATTTTCCGGCAGAGTTCGAACCTGTCCGTATGTTCGAAGCGTTTGCCCGGTCAGAAGTTTCAACGGGTAATTTGTTCGGGGAGTCAAATTCCGGAGAGTCAGATGTTGATAATTTATCGAGTTTTGACCGCTGGTAGTTCTGAAAGTATTCCAGTTGTCATTTAATCTTATCTCGCTATTGCCGTATCTGAGAGCGATATTATGCGGATTTATGCCCTCATTTACGACACCTACCCAGACCTTTGCCTCCGTGCTTGTTACCTCTTTTGGAACTAACAAAAATGACATAGAAATTACTCCTTAATTTTTCTTTTATCACCGTTGTGGACTTTCGGCACTATCCCGTCGAAACACCTTTGGCAAATCGTATTTTGTGATTTTTATCGACGGTAAAGCGGTATGCTTCTCGCAATCCCCTTTTGCCACTGTGAGTGAATACTAATACTCTCTCGCCATCTGTACGCACATGTATGATTCCAAAATTCGTGCGTTCAAACCCGAAATATGAAGGTAATGCTTCTTCGTCTTCACGAGAGCGGAGTTTAGACCGGAAAAATTTGCGGATTTCCTCTTTGGTGACGGGTTCATCTCCGGCATAAAATTTAGCTATCAATGACCGGATATGCGAGTAATCGCGTTTTGCGAAAAATGCCGCCAATTCCGTGCAGAGAACAATCCCGGTTTTACCGCGGCTGACTTTGCCTAATGCCGAAACCAGAGTCGCACGCGGATGGATATGTTCTTTGCCGGCACTTTCATCACCTGAAGAAATAAGAGAAACAACGGGTTTCATCGCTTTGAGGGCTTCAAAATCAAAATCAGCCGAACCATGATGCGGAGCTTTGATTATTTCGGATTCCAACTCGGATAAATCTTCCAGTTTCTCTCTCATGAGAGCCATTGATTCCTGATTTAAATCGCCCGTTAAATTAAATCGGACGTTTCCGTATGTTAAACGTAGAGCAATCGAATGACCGTTTATCGTATGCGAAACCGAATAGCTTTTGGAATCGGGGCTGGTTCCGTCCTCAAGATGCATCTCGGCAGATTTTTTTGGTTTGCGGAAAAAAGGTAGAGCCTCTTTCTCAAGACCGTCTTGCGGATCGGTTACCTTAGAAACAAACGGACCTTGTATATCAATTTTTATGTCCCCGCCTAAAAAACCGAACAAATCATTGGCATCCATCCCGTAAGCTACTCTTTTAGATTTAATATTACCGCGTTTCTCCCAATGATCCAGAGTTTTGCCCCACGCTTTGAACCTCGTGTTTTGGACATTTTCAGGAGCATCACGCGAGTCATCATATAAGTCAACAATCATTAATCTTCCGTTTTCTTCAACAGTTTTCCCCAAGCGTTCAAGTTCCGGTTTTTGACTCGTCGAAGCCTTGACCAAACCATTTTGATAGATGCGTTGCGGATGAATAAACAGACGTTTGCGGGATTCTATACCTCTTTCGGTTTCCGAGCGTTTTATATCATTGAGTCCGTCAAAATGATCGGCATCGCCGTGTGTTATAAGCATCAGATCAACTTCGAGAGGATTATCGGCAGAACTGTTGCGATGACGATAGCGGGCGGCAGCGTGTCGTGCAAAAAGTTTATTGTCTCCGCCGTCTATAAAGATTATTTTTGTCTCGTGGTTTTCATCGGGAGGAGTTTCCAGAATCATCCCGTCTCCCTGCTGAACATCAACCATCGAAAATTTTAGGACTCCTTTTTCGCGGGTGCGAAAAGGCCTGCCCCGGACAGTTCCTTCAAGATTTCCGTCAAACAGTTCCAAAGCCCGAATACGACTGGGTTTGCGTCCGCTGCCTTCTTCCAAAACATCAACTTTATCGCCAAAAGCAAGTGTCGTGGTCCATTCCTGCCCATTGGATTGAATGACTTTGAACCTGACAAAATCTTTATCTATATAACGAATATCGGACATTCTCCATCTCCTTATAAATCAATAAACTAAATGAAAAATCAAGCTTCTAAAATCCTCGGCCGGAACTTCTGCTTTGAGCAGTTAAAATTTGTCCACTTTTCTTAATGCTCGGGTCTTCTTGTGCAACTATTTTGAAATGTCTTGTGCGTGGACTAATCATTCTTGTTTTTTTGTGCTGCTTTCTTAAGTTTGATTAAAAATTTTATTATCTTAGTACCAGATTAAAAGGCTCTTCTTTCGTTTCTTAGCTATAAACTAAAAAAACCGTCTGTCATTTTGACAAACGGAATCTTTCTAGTACTGCATTGATAATAATTACGGGAGTCTTTCATATCGGCTTCCAATTTTTCTAACGAATAAATCTTGCTAATAAAACGGTTGTTTTAATTTCTTTCGCCGATAATTATTCAACACGACGAAACAACTGTCACAGGCATTCAGAAAAGAACGCCTAGACCTCAAAAGTTAAATTCGTCGGTTGAATAATAGAGATACTATCATAAACTTTTTTTATGTCAATGTTTATAAAAAAAGGGTAGTGACCTAAAGGTGTGTGGTTTTATCTTCTTTGCGTCTTGGCCATTTGGCGGAAAATCTTTATTATCCCGCCAAGCGGGGCCAAGTTTGCTAAGAATAAGTTGTTAAAAGTAAGCATCACAGAATTAGGACACTGCTAAAAAAAAGGGAAGAATTGATTTTCAACACTTCCCTAATATTTAAATTTTAGATAATTATCCAAGTCTTAGATAACTTTGTAGATAAATCACAAAAGCCCGACTCTTTTGGTCGGGCTAAGTTATTGAAAATAAGAACTCCACAGGTAAGACTCGAACTTACAACCCTTCGGTTAACAGCCGATTCTGGACTATAACATAGCATTTCACAGAGTATCAAAATTACTACTTTTATCGCCCGTAAATTGTTATAAATACACTCTTTGCCGTTTTGTTATTCTGTATTTGATTTCAGTCGATAACATAGACTATCATCGAAATCTTAGGAAACTTTTTAGGAAACTCTTGAGATTTGAGGTAAAACAAAAATGTCAGAAACAGCTACGAAAACAAAACGCTCACCAAATAGATATTGGCGAGAAGTAAAGGGAAATTTATATGCTCGTCTTCAATATAAAGACGAAACTGGAAAGTGGAAAGAAAAATTAAAACCGATTTCCGATAAACGCACCGCCCGAAGTGTTGTTGAAGAAATGCGTCGGGAATTGAATGAGTATGGAACGGAGACGATTCAATCCGATAAACTTACCTTTTTAGAAATAACCAAGCGATATGAGGAAACAAAACTTATTAAAGCAAAATACTCAAACGGCGTAAAAATAGCTGGCAGACGTTCTTTGGGTCCCGTTAAATCCGCCCTGAATTCTCTGTCGGATTACTTTGGTAATAAAAAAATTCGCACAATTAAGGCAAGTGATCTCGAAAACTATAAACGGCAACGTCTTAACACTGCAAACGATCAAGGAAAGTTTCTTAAAGTTGCTACAGTCAATCGGGAACTGGAACTTCTGAGAGCAATGCTCAATTTTGCTATTCAAAATGAATGGCTTATCAAAAATCCATTTGTTTTAGCTAAAGGCATAATCTCCAAAGCGGCAGAAGTCGAACGAGATAGAGTTCTTTCTTTTGAGGAAGAAGAACGTCTTTTATCAGTTTGCGTTGATAGACGCTCTCATCTTCGCCCGCTGATTATCTGTGCGTTAGATACCGGAATGCGTCGGGGCGAGATGTTTAAGATGCGATGGCAAGATGTAAATTTTATTACAGGCGAAATCTATATCCCTCAAACCAATACTAAAACGGAAAATTCCCGAACGGTTGGAATGACTCCACGCCTTGTTAAAGAGTTTCAGAAACTTTGGGCAGAATCTCCAAAAGAAAAAGACGGTTTGGTATTAGGAATAACCAATACCGTTAAGACATCTTGGAAAACCGCTTGTAAGTTAGCCGGAATCAAAGATTTTCGTCTTCACGATTGCCGTCATACCGCCACAACGAGAATGATTGCTTCCGGATCACCACATACGGAAGTTATGAAAATCACAGGACACACGCAACTCAAGACTTTCTTGCGATATTTGAACATTACAACTGAAACGGCAAATCGGGTAGCTAATCGGCTTGATGAATATCTTCAAGAAAGGGTATTCTCCGTTGATGATGCATCTGAGATTATCAATTAAAGATAAACTATTGAAAATGTAAGAAATTTCAGGACACTCCCTTCTCAAGCTTTCCATAGTCACTCATTTATTTGATACGGGAGCGGATATTCGGTTTGTGAAGGATTGGCTCAGACACGCTAACATTTAAAACACGGTGATCTATACTTCTTTGGTCTCAACCCCCCAGAGAAAGAAAAGCGAGAGAGTATTTTATGAAAATGCCGAAGTTTTAGGCAAAGATCGTTGGTTTCTGTTCTATTGCCATTGCCGCCTTACTACGTAATATTACGATATCGGAACACATCCGCCAAAACAAATTAATTATAGCTTAACGTCGGTTTCACCAAATGAAAATGAAATTTTTATCACGAACTCACGTTACAACTTACTACTTTTCGCTTATCCTCAGGTATAACCTCAAATTCCATCGGCTCAGAAAACGTATTGTCAAAAAATAGTTCTCCATAACCTTTCCATTTTTCCCTCATCCTTTTACCTAATTCAAATGAACTAAACCCATTCACTACCTTAACTTGTAAAATATATTTTCCCGGTTCAAGACATCTTTCTTCCTCGCAATCTTCCGTTCCATCTTCTAATGATGCAATGGCAATTTTTTCAAACGGTAAAACATATTCATCTCCGGGTTTGAGAATTACGAAAATGTCGTCAGGAGGAGAATCTTCAATTTCTTTTTGTTCGGATTCAAGTCCTGACGAAGAAAATCTTCTAAAAACTTCTATCTCAGGCTTCTTTCCTGCTTTAAAATTTTTCATATTTTTGAAAATTCGATAGGCAGCAATCTCACTAAAATATTTTGTAAGTATAATATTTTCTGAACTTACATTTTTGTGTATCAGTTTGAGCGATAAGCGGATGCTCGAAATGTTGCAGTATTTTGTTTCAATGATTTCCGTTCTTAATTCAAGTTTGGATTTATCAGGGTTAACACCAAAATCACCAACTTGTTTTCCGTAAGCAAGACAAATCTGCCAGGAGAAGAAAATCATTGTAGTTATTACTAATATGGATTTCAAAAATTTCATATAACCTCCTAGTCTTCTGGTAAAAGGGGCTTTAAACAATTTTCATAAAGTTTTGTATCATTCTCTAATTGTGCTTTGTTAGATTTTTCAAGATCATCAGGAAAATTATCCTGTCCAAAAACACCTGTTCTATGAGCCAACTCATGCAGTAAAACCATAGTTGCTCTTTGTTCATCATTATCACTCACCAAATTTATTTCAATATCTTCGCCTGCTGGCGGTCCTGGTCTTTGTACCGAAAAATTAATTTCTTCAGCGCCCTGAATGACAGTTGATCTTTCTTTG
>JBGTRS010000157.1:9140-9388 GCA_041940665.1 Pyrinomonadaceae bacterium
GCCTCCAATTTGTGCTGGCACTTTACCATTCATGGCCATAAATTCCCCAACTGTATTAATTCTAATTGTTTTTCCCCTTACTTCTGCGCTAGTACCTCGTTGACTATCACGATTTCTTATATTTAGTGGTACATTGTCCCCAAAGGGTATTTTTCCTATGTCTTTGAACTCTATCTTTGGGTTCTTTAATATTGTTTTTTCTCTTTCATATCCGCCAAGAAAGTCCTGACACTTTTTGTTTTGCAGTA
>JBGTRS010000158.1:0-9283 GCA_041940665.1 Pyrinomonadaceae bacterium
GATGGTCCAAACTACGACACAGGCAATGGCGATCCACTTTAAGATCTGCTTTGGTTCAAGTGGATCGCACCGTCGATGGTTGATCGCTCCGACAATTGCTCCGTAAATTATATGCAGAACGAGAACCGCCGCGATCGAAACAAAACCGAAGTTGACGGCGAAAATTCCCGGGCTTGCCAGTTCATAAGTTTGCATTAAAGGATGGATAAAACCCATAATTCCTAAAAAAACACCCGCAACCAGCCAATGCAGAACGCCGAAGACCGCCCCGACCAGCCAATTCGCTTTTTCAACAATGTAAACAAATCCGAATGCATAGACGATCGCGATCAGACCCGAAATTATCAGATGCGTAAACATTCCGAGCCACCACGCTCCGGTCGTTGTTTCGTCCGTTATCAAACTTCCCTGATACATCGGCATATTTAATTCTGTCATTCCCGTCACGTTCGCGATGATCATAATGACTCCCATTATGAGACCGCCGATCACACCTGCGTAAAATGCTCTTCCGAAATTCATTTTCTTTTACCTCCTTGTTCTGTGAAAAAAACCCTAAATTTGTTTTCTGATCGCCTTCCTGACAAATTCCGAAACCGCTCCGTAAACCCAGTGCGAGGTTAAAGCGTAGGCATGGGTTGAAAGCGAAGTTTTGGCCGGTGATTTTGACAAACCGAGTGCCGGGACGACGATGTCGTCGGCGATCGTCCAGACGGCCGTACCGAATGGAAATCCGCCGGCCATTTTGGCTAAACCCGTGTATTCACTGGTTGCTCCGTAGATCGCTCCGGAAACACCGCCCATCAGATAATGCATCACCTGTCCGGCTGTTTCTTTTTCGTTTTTCTCCAATTTATGATCGAAAACTTTTTCCGTGATCATATCCGCCGCTTTGACGGTCGCCGGATCTTCCTGGTTTTCAGCATCCTTCTCACTTTTTCCGTTCAACAAATTCTGCGTCAAATTCTGATACTTGGTCATAACAAATGTCGCCACCAAACCTGCCGCCACGCCGGCGATTATTCCTTTGACCAAATTCTTTTCATTGCTTTTCATTTATAAATTCCCCTTGTAAATCAATTTTTATACTTTTTAACAAACTGCAATTTCCATTCCGCTGAATTTCAGGCGAAAAACAGCCATCAAATTATACAAACTGTAGCGGAAACATACGTTTTTGAAGTTCGATGTATGTATTAAAAGAGTTTGGGTTTTCTGAGAAAAATATATGAGTAGATAAATAAATTTACTACCAACAAACCGAATCCGAGATAAAAATGAATTTCTAAGGGAATATCGGGATAAATGAGTTTTTCGAGATAGAATTCGATAAATCCGCTTTCATAACCTGTTTGACCGCCCGATTCCCTGAGATTATTTTCCCAAATCGTTAACGGACAGATCCAGACAAAATACTGGACGAGAAAACTCCAGATGACGGCCGGAAGATGGATTTTCCAGAGATTTCGCCAACGAAAAAGAAGAAATCCGCCGAAAACTACAAAAAGAATAAAGCAGAAATGGATTATCAGAATAATGTCGGCAAATAAGCGGTAGATCATAGATATTCTACGGAAGTTTCCAAAAATTTTAACACAAACGTAAAATTATTGTATTATTCTTTCTGTAAAAAACCTTCAAAAATCAATTCAGTAAAATACAAACCAAGAGGATCAATAAATGAAAATCAATAAATTTTTATTTGCCATCATACTTTTAACTTTTGCCTTTTCTGCCGGCATCTTCGGACAAAAAGAAGAACCGAAAGCAGAAAAGAAACTGCCCGAAAGTTACAATGCCGAACTTGCCAAAGAACTCGGGGCGGATGAATACGGAATGCGTTCCTATGTTTTCGTCGTTTTAAAAACGGGCAAAGCCGAAATAAATGACGAAAATAAACGCAAGGAACTTTTTGCCGGACATTTTTCAAATATGGGAAAACTCGCCAAAGAAGGAAAACTGGTTTTAGCCGGCCCCTTTATAGAGGGCGGCGAAAAACGCGGACTATTTATATTTGACGTCAAAACACTGGAAGAAGCGAAAGAGTTGGTCGAGACCGATCCGGCCGTCAAAGCCGGAATTTTCGAATACGAGTTGACCCGATGGTACGGCTCGGCGGCGTTAAAGAAGATCAGCGAAATTCATTCCCGGATCCAAAAAACCGAAATCGAATAGACCCGAAATTTATTGCTAAAATTTGAATTTTTAGGTTACGATGTGAAATCTTAGCTTCACATCGTAATTTTTTATGTCCGAAACCGAAGATAAACTGAATCAACTGCAAACGAGATTAGTCCATCTTGAAAGATATGAAGAAGCTTTCAAACGCGAACTCGCCGACATCCGCCGCGAGATCTATCTGCTGAAAACAAAAGCAAGTGATAATCAGTCAGGTTCTCAAATAGTTACGGAAAAAAGACCGCCGATTCGGGAGAAAGTTCATCAGCAAACTCAGACCGAAATCCCTTCGGGAAAAGAAAAACAGGAAGCAGATAATCAAGCCGTTCCGATTTTTGAAATGGAATCCGCACAAAGATCAGAAAGAATCAAGGCTCAATCAAATCTCGAAAAATTTATCGGTGAAAATCTCATCAGCAAGATCGGCATCGTCGTTTTGATAATCGGCGTCGCCATCGGTGCCAAATATGCGATTGACAATAATTTGATAAGTCCTCTGATGCGGATCGTTTTCGGCTATGCGGTCGGACTTTCATTGATCGGTTTGGCGATCAAATTGAAATCCAAATATCTCAATTACAGTGCGGTTTTGATGAGCGGCGGAATGGCGATAATGTATTTTATCACCTACTTTGCATACACGCTGTATTCGATCTTTTCGCAAACTTCCGCTTTTGGGCTGATGTTTTTTTTCACTGTCTTTACGGTTTTGGCTTCTTTGATCTACAACCGGCAGATTATTGCACATATCGGTCTGGTCGGAGCATACGCCGTTCCGTTTCTGGTAAGCGAAAATTCCGGCCGGGTCGATATTTTGTTTTCATATATCGCCATCATCAATATCGGCATTCTGGCAATTTCCGTTTTGAAATACTGGAAGCCGCTCTATTTCACGTCTTTTGCTTTTACCTGGTTGATTTATTCTGCCTGGTATTTTGACGATTATAAATCAAGCGATCAATTCAGCCTGGCATTTTCCTTTCTCATTTTATTTTTCTCGATCTTTTATATTTCGTTCATTTCATACAAAGTCCTGCATAAAGAACCTTTCAAGGTCGAAAATGTCTTTCTGATCCTCTTTAATTCATTTTTGTTTTACGGTATCGGTTATTCGATTCTCGATACGGAGAATCTAGAAAGGTTTTTAGGTTTTTACACTGTTATCAACGCCTTCATCCATTTTGCCGTCGGCGCTGTCATATACAAATTAAAACTGGGCGACAGAACCGCTTTTTATCTCATCGTCGCTTTGGTTCTGACTTTTTTGACGATCGCCGTCCCGGTTCAGTTCGACGGAAATTGGATTACGCTTTTATGGATCGCCGAAGCCGTCTTCTTATTCACCATCGGCAGAACCAGACGAATTCCGCTTTTTGAGTATTATTCTTTTCCTTTAATAACTTTTGCCAGTGTTAGTTTAGTGAACGATTGGCAACAAGCTTTTTTACCAAATCGGAAGTTCTTGAAAATGCCGTTTATCCGTTTTTCAACGGTAATTTTTATACATCCTTAATGGTCGCCGTCGGTCTCGCCCTGATCTTGTTTGTTGACCGCCAATACCGTGCACAGACGGCGGTCGAAGAATCACTATATGAGATCATAAAATATGCAATTCCGGCGGTTTTTCTAATCGTTCTTTACAATACATTCCGCATCGAGATCGGCAATTATTTTCAATATCAGGAATTACAAACTTCAGTTATCAGTTCGGGAATGACCATAAGAGATAATTCTTTAGGATTTTTCAACCTGATCTGGCAGATAAATTACACGATTTTTTTCCTGACGATTCTTTCATTTGCCAATATAGAAAAGTTCAAGAGTTCAATTCTCGGATTTATCAATCTTGCTCTAAATTCATTTATTGTTTTTGTTTTCTTGGTCTTTAGCTTATATTCACTTGCGGTTTTGAGTTCAAAATACATCGATCAGAAAGAAGCCGAATTTTTCACTCGCGGGATCTTTCATATTTTGATCAGATATATTTCCTTTGCATTCATCGCGGCTTTATTTTACGCGTCTTACAGATATATAAAACAGGAATTTCTGACAAAATATATTCCGCAAAAACAGCTATTGATTCTGTTTGATCTAGGCTTTTATTTTTCGGTTCTGGTCATAATCAGCAGTGAATTGCTCCTTTGGTCGGACATTTTTGATATAGATGAGATCTATAAACTCGGTTTGAGCATTCTGTTCGGTCTTTACGCTTTGTTTTTGATTATTTTGGGAATTTTGCAGAAAAAGTCACACCTTCGATATTTTGCAATTTTGATATTCGGAGTAACTCTTCTGAAGCTATTTATATACGATCTGGCCGAACTCGACACCATTTCCAAAACCGTCGTTTTCGTCTCCATCGGAATACTTTTACTGGTCGTTTCTTTTATCTACACAAAATACAAAAATCAGATTTTCGATGAATAGCAAATGAAGTCCAATTTATCGGCTCAAAACTTGACAGCCCTTGAACCTTTTCGGTATTTTAATAGTTCGCTTTTTTTTATGGCGATGTAGTCAGTTAGCTCAGTGGTAGAGCACTACCTTGACACGGTAGGGGTCAGCAGTTCAAATCTGCTACTGACTACCATATATCTATATTTTGGTAAGATGCTAAGAAAGAACTTTGCAGAAACGACGACAACTACGACGTGCATCTAAGCACGTAAAAATAGCATTGTGTTTTTTTGTGCAATGCGGGCAAAGTCGCTCTTATCAGATCAGATCATTTTAAGTAGTTGAAGATAGTAATTCGTGATTCGAAATTCGTAATTGGTTTTTATCTGGCTTTTAGAGCGATATAAGTCCTGGAGTTGATGATATGTTTTTATGAACTAATTACTTATAACCTATTACTAATTACTAAAAAAATGAGTGAGATAAATATAAAATACGGCGAGCATCAACGGAAGTTTGAAGAGCAGATCTCCGTTTTTGATGCGATAAAATCCTTTGACCGCAACGCTTCAAAAAAAGCTTTGGCGGCAAAGGTGAACGGCGAAGAATTCGATCTTGACCGCGAACTTCCATTTTCGGATGAAGTTTTATCAATCGAACCGATTCTGCCCGACACCCGCGACGGTTTGGAAGTATTGCGGCATTCGACCGCTCATCTCCTTGCGGCGGCGGTTTTAGACCTTTATCCCGGGACAAAACTGGGAATCGGTCCGGCCCTTTTAGAAGATCCGCGTTACGGATTTTTTTATGATGTCATCACCCCCGAACCGCTTTCAGAAGATGATCTGCCAAAGATCGAAAAGCGGATGGCACAGATGGCCAAGCAGAATTTGAAATACCGCCGTGAAATTGTTGAAAAAGCGAAGATTCTTGATATTTTCAATGACCGCCAGGAACCGCTCAAATGCGAGTTGATTGACGAAAAGGTCGAAGGCGATGCGAGCGTTTATTACATAGATAATTCGCCGTTCATAGATTTTTGCCTCGGACCGCACGTTCCCCATACCGGAAAATTAAAGGCATTTAAACTGCTGGCAATCTCCGGTGCATATTGGAAAGGCGATGCCGGACGCGATCAGATGCAGCGTATTTACGGAACGGCTTTTTTCTCGCAGGAAGAATTGGATCAATGGCTCAGACAACGCGAGGAAGCCGCCAAACGCGATCACCGCCGCTTGGGTCAGGAACTCGATCTGTTTTCGATTCAGGATGAATATGGACAGGGTTTTATCTTCTGGCATCCGAAAGGAGGAGCGATCCGCACGGAGATGGAAAATTATATCCGCGAAGAACTCGTCAAACGCGGTTACGGAATGGTTTTCACGCCGCATATTGCCAAACGCGAACTCTGGCAAACCTCCGGTCACGAACAAAACTATGCGGACTCATTGTTCGAGCCGATGGGAATGCCTGAAAAATTCGGCGAAGCTACGGAATTTCGTCTGAAACCGATGAATTGTCCATTTCATATCGGAATATACAAATCTCATCCGCGTTCTTACCGGGAATTGCCGCTTCGCTATGCCGAACTCGGAACAGTTTACCGGGCGGAACTTTCCGGCACATTGCACGGACTACTGCGGGTTCGCGGTTTTACGCAGGATGACGCCCATATTTTCTGCACTCCCGAACAGATCACCGAAGAGATAGGTAAATGTGTTGATTTTGCCTACGATGTTTTCAAAAAATTCGGCTTTGAAAAATTCAAAGTCGAATTATCGGTTCGCGGCGAAGAGGAAAATAAGGGCTTTTTGGGTTCTGATGAAGATTGGGAAAAAGCCGAATCGGCTTTGGTCAGTGCCTTGAATAAAAGAGAAATTCCATACGAGAGGATCGAAGGCGAAGCGGCATTCTACGGGCCGAAGATAGACATCAAAGTTGAAGATTCAATCGGACGGTTATGGCAATTGACCACAGTTCAGTTTGACTTTAATCTGCCGGAAAGATTCCAACTTGAATATAAAGGCGATGACGGAGAACTGCACCGTCCGGTAATGGTTCACCGGGCTCTGTTCGGTTCGGTCGAAAGATTCTTCGGCGTTCTGGTTGAACATTTTGCCGGAGCGTTTCCATTTTGGCTGTCGCCCGTCCAGATCGCCGTTCTGCCGATCACGGACCGGATCAACGATTATGCCGGAAAAGTCACTGAAGAATTGAACCAAGCCGGATTTCGTGTTGAATTAAACACAAGAAGTGATAAAATCGGTGCAAAGATAAGAGAAGCAACGGTTTCGAAAGTTCCGTTTATGCTGATCTTGGGCGATAAGGAATTGGAAGAAGAAAAAGTCGCCGTTCGGGAAAGAACCCAAGGCGACCTCGGAACTGTTACGCTGGAAGAATTTATTGAAAAGGCACAAGGTTTGAAAAACTCACGTGCTATAGATAATGAGTTATGAAGTTTTTTGAGTTAAAGAGTTGCAGAGTTTAGGAATCAAATTAATAAACTCTGTAACTTCGAAACTCTAAAAACTCTGTAACTAGATTGGAGGTAGAAAAATAGCTAAAAGATATAAAGGAAATCGCGGTAAGAGATTCAGAGGACCGCAACACCGCACAAATGAAAGAATTCGTGTTCCGTCCGTTCGTGTTGTAGATGAAGAAGGCGAACAGATCGGAGTTATGGACACACGCGATGCGATCGAAAAAGCCCGTGAGATCGGACTCGATCTGGTTGAGATCGCACCGCAGGCGAAACCGCCGGTTTGCAAGATCATTGATTACGGAAAGTTTCTTTACGAAGAAAAGAAAAAGAAACAGGAAGCCAAGAAAAAGCAGACGACTGTTACGGTTAAAGAGATCAAATTCCGCCCGGCAACCGATGAACACGATTACAGCTATCGGGCCAAACGGGCTCATGAATGGCTGGAAGGCGGCGACAAAGTCCGGGCGACGATCGCCTTTCGGGGACGTGAGATGTCGCACCGGGAACTCGGACGCGATATTCTAGAGCGATTAGCCAAAGAACTGGAAGATGTGGCCGAAATCGAGGTCGCTCCGAAAATGGAAGGCTATCAGATGTTTACGATCTTTGCTCCGAAAAAAGCAAAAGCCTGAATAAACGATTTTTTATTAAAACGAGGAAGTATAAAATTATGCCAAAATTAAAAACACATAAAGGTGCTCAAAAGCGTTTCCGCAAGACCGCTACGGGAAAATTCAAACGCGGAAAATCGCACGCACGACATATTTTGACGAAGAAATCGACAAAGCGAAAAAGAAAATTAGATAAGGACACATACATTTCAAAAGCCGATCAGAAACTGGTCGAAGCAATGTTGCCTTACGGAAGAGATTAATATTTAAAGAACAAAGGCAAAAGGTAAAAGGTAAAAACTTTAGTTCATACTTGACTTAATATATTTTTACCTTTTTACTTTTTAAACTTTTGCCTTTGAACGAAAGGAGTGAATTATGCCAAGAGTAAAACGTGGTACAAAACGAACAGATAAACGCAGAAAAATTTTAAGCCTGGCTAAAGGCTATCGCGGAACAAAATCAAAATTATACCGCTCGGCGAAAGAGTCGGTCGAAAAGGCTCTGCAATATTCATACGTCGGCAGAAAACGCAAAAAACGCGATTTTCGAAGACTTTGGATCACCCGCATCAACGCGGCGGCCCGCCTGCACGGTTTGAGCTATTCGCAATTTATGCACGGCGTAAAATTAGCCGAGATCGAACTTGACCGCAAAGTTCTAGCCGATCTGGCCGTTAAACAACCGGAAGCATTCGAAACGATTGCCGGAAAAGCAAAAGACGCTTTGGAAAATCAAAGTAAAGAGGCTTCAGCATAATAATATACAAAATGAGAAAACTTGCACTAACGGTATTTTTGCTTCCACTTTTTGTAAAATTCGTTAGTGCTTGTTCTTATGTAGAAGCTGTATCTACAGAAAAAAGTATCAACTGGTTGCAGGTTTATTGCCTGTTCACAGTTTCCAGTTTTATTTATTATATTGTTGTAAATTCATCGCTCTTTATTTTGTGGAGAAAGAAAAGATTAAATCTTGTATTTCTTTTCATAGGTTTTTGGTTTTTTGCAATTTTTTCTCTACTTACAATACTAACATTTGATGACTCATGCGGACGTTATAGACAGCAGATGATTTTACCATCAGGACTTGTTGTGTATTTTATCGCCACTGTTCAGATATTTATATACAAAAAACAAAAAAATACTGATATAACCTAGCTTATGAAAGAACAGAATGAAAAAATTGAAAAATTAAAAGAAGCGTTCGAGCAAACTTTCGGACGCTTTGTTTATTGAAAATCGGGACTTATGTTAATATCGAATTATGGAAAATGTTCTTGATTTATCTCTAAAAGACGCGGCGTTGATGGCTGTTAATCAGAAGCTGATTTTGCAGGGCGTAAGTTGGGACTTTTACGAGCAAATATTGAAAGTTTATGAAGATTCAAATGCCTTGCATTTTGCGTATGATGACGGATTTTTGGAGGTTGAAGTGCCTTTATCTAAACATGAAGTGCCGATCAGAATTTTGTCTGATTTTGTAACAGCAATTTGTGTTGAATCGGAAATAAATTTTCGGAATTTCGGATCAACAACTTTTCGCAAACAAGAAAAAATGAAAGGTTTATGAAAGGAATAAAAAACTGGATGGTGGTGGCTGCCCTGGGCCTGATCGT